>JASBUY010000252.1 GCA_030147645.1 Aquabacter sp.
CGTCTCCAGGGACTGCAAGACTTTGAGGCGCCGCTCAGCCTGAGCGGTGATAGGCTTTGCTGCCGGCACGGTGAAGATGGCATAGGCGCGGGCCTTCGCGCGCCCGACCCGGCCCCGCAACTGATAGAGTTGCGCGAGGCCGAACATATCCGCACGGTGAATGATGAGCGTGTTGGCGTTCGGCACGTCGAGGCCGCTTTCCACGATGGTCGTGGAGAGAAGCACATCATATTGCCCGTCATAGAAGGCGGACATGATGTCTTCGAGGGTCGAGGCGCTCATCTGCCCGTGAGCCACGGCGACCTTCACCTCCGGCACGCTCTTTTCCAGGAACTCGCGCACCTCGGCGAGATCATCGATGCGCGGCACGACATAGAAGCTCTGGCCGCCGCGATAGCGCTCGCGCAGCAGGGCTTCGCGCACGATGAGGGGATCGAACGGCGTGATGAAGGTGCGGACCGCCAGCCGGTCGACCGGCGGGGTGGCGATGAGAGAGAGCTCCCGCACCCCGGTCATGGCGAGTTGCAGAGTACGGGGAATGGGTGTCGCGGTCAGGGTGAGGACATGAACCTCGGAGCGCAGCGCCTTCAGGCGCTCCTTATGCGCGACGCCGAAATGCTGCTCCTCGTCCACGATGACGAGCCCGAGATCCTTGAAATGGATTCCCTTGCCGAGCAGCGCATGAGTGCCCACGACGATGTCGATGCTTCCGTCCTGGAGCCCAGCCTTCACCGCCGACAATTCCTTGCCGGTCACCAGGCGCGAGGCCTGGGCGATATTCACCGGCAGGCCGCGAAAGCGGTCTGAGAAGGTCTTGAAATGCTGCCGCGCCAGGAGCGTGGTGGGTACCACCACCGCCACCTGCTTGCCGGACAAGGCGACGGCGAAGGCGGCCCGCAGTGCAACTTCGGTCTTGCCGAAACCCACATCGCCGCAGACCAGCCGGTCCATGGGGCGCCCGGCGGACAGATCGTCCAGCACTGCTTCGATGGCGGCTTCCTGGTCTTCGGTCTCTTCGTAAGGAAAACGGGCGCGGAATTCGTCATAGAGGCCTGCGGTCGGGACGAGGCGCGGCGCTTCGCTCATCTGGCGTGCTGCGGCAATCTTGATGAGCTCACCCGCCATTTCGCGGATGCGCTTCTTCATGCGTGCCTTGCGCGTCTGCCAACCGGTGCCGCCCAGCTTGTCCAGCTGAGCTTCCGTCTCCTCGGACCCGTAGCGGGTCAGAAGTTCAAGGTTTTCTACCGGCAGGAACAGCTTGTCGCCGCCGGAATAATGAATTTCCAGGCAGTCATGGGGGGCGCCCATGGCTTCGATGGCTTTGAGGCCCACGAAGCGGCCAATGCCATGGTCCACGTGGACCACGAGATCGCCTGCCGTCAATGCAGTCAGCTCGGAGATGACATCCTGAGGACGCCGCGCCTTGCGCTTGGGCCGCACCAGACGATCGCCGAGAATGTCCTGCTCGCCGATGACGGCGAAATCCTCGGTCTCAAATCCTGATTCCACGCCATAGACCGCAAGCGCGACCTGCGTCTTGGGCAGCGCATCCAGAAGCTGGAAGCGCGAAATGGCGGTGGTGTCCTTGAGTCCATGGTCGGCGAGGACGGTGGACAGGCGCTCGCGCGAGCCCTCGCTCCATGTGGCCACCAGAACCTTCTTGGACTTCTGGAGCGCGCGGATGTGCGCGATGGCCGCGTCGAAGACATTGGCTTCCGGGTCCGCGCGCTCGGCGGCGAAGGAGCGGCCCTGCACGCCGCCCATATCCATCATCTTCCCCTGCCCGCCGTCAGGCATGGCGAAGGGGCTGACCCGAACCAAGGCCGCCGCCTTCACACGATCGGTCCATTCGGTGCCGGAAAGATAGAGGCGGTCCGGCGGCAAAGGCTTATAGACCGAGCCGGAGCCGGGCTGGGTCCCTGCCAGGGTCAGGGCCTCCTTGCGCGCCTCGTAATAATCCTTGATCTGCGCGATGCGCTCTCCCGCCGCCTCGTCGGTGAGCGGGTCGACCACGAGCGGCGTGCCTTCCAGATAATCGAAGAGGGTATCGAGCCCCTCATGGAACAGCGGCAGCCAATGCTCCATACCGGGATGGCGGCGTCCTTCGCTCACCGCCTCGTAGAGCGTGTCGCCCTTGGTATTGGCGCCGAACTCCGCGAGATAGGCCATGCGGAACTTGCGCATGGTTTCGCTGGTGAGCTGAAACTCGGCCATGGGCACGAGATCGAGCGCACGCATTTGGCCCGAGGTCCGCTGGGTTTCGGGATCGAAGGAGCGGATGCTTTCCAGCGTATCGCCGAAAAAGTCCAGGCGGATCGGTTGCGGCAGGCCGGGCGGGAAGAGGTCGATCAGTCCGCCCCGCACCGCATATTCGCCGGTATCGCGCACGGTGGGCGTGCGCAGATAGCCGTTGCGCTCGGCCCATTCCACAACGCCGTCGAGGGCGATGGCATTGCCCGGTGCTGCGGACAGGGATTGAGCCGCTACGAGGGCCTTGGCCGGAACGCGCTGGACGGACGCGTTGACGGTGGTCAGCAGCACGCTGGCCGCGCCGCCCTTGACACGGGCAAGGCGCGCCAGCGTCGTCATGCGCTGTGCGGTGATGGCGCCATTGGGCGATGCGCGGTCGTAAGGCAGGCAGTCCCAGGAGGGAAAGGCGTGAACTTCAAGGTCCGGCGCAAAGAAGGCCAGCCCGCGCTCCACCGCCGCTAGGCGCTGCCCGTCGCGGCAGATGACGGCGAGGCTCGGCCAGGGCGCATCCTTGGCCGCGGCAATGGTTCGGGCGAGGTCCGCCACCACCAAGCCTTCCAGGCCGTCGGGCACGCGGGAGATCGTCAACGGGCGGCCAGGACCCAGATCGGCGGCAACAAGGCGGGGACGCTTCACGGCACGATATTCCGGAAATCACACGAAAGGCGGCGCGAGGGCCGAAGGGAAATAGCGCGTCCTATTCGGGCACGCCGACGCCCGACAGATGCCAGGCCTTGAACTTGCGGAACAAGGGCGTGTCCATGTCCGGCGGGACGGCGCTTGAACCATTGATCCAGGCGAAAAGATCCGGGTCCTGCACCTCGATCAGGACCTCGAATTCCTCCACCTCGTCCTCTGTCAGCGCCTCGATCATGGCGTCCGCGAACCGGCCCATGAGCAGGTCCATCTCGCGCGTGCCGCGATGCCAGGAGCGAAACAGGATGCGCCGCCGGCGGACATCAAGCCCGGCACTGGATTTCACCGTTCCCGTCATGGTCTGAGCGTCCTCTCGCGCGCATCCGAAGGCGAACTCCGCCGCCTCCCTTACGGCGCGCGCCGCCGGTTGGATGCGTGGCGGGCGCGTCTTCGCCTGCGCTTATAGGAGCAAAGGGAGCAGCATGACTAGCGGATGCCGCAGCGCCGCATAGAGAGAAAAGGAGCGGGTGGCCGGCGGCGAACGCGCGGGGAGGCCTCCCGAATGCGTCCCACCGCCGGCCGAACCCCACGGACCCAGGAGATGCGGCGGACCTGAGCACCCCGTAGGGTTATTTCGAGCCCGAGCGCCTTTCACGGCGCTTCAAGGGCTCTCTTCCCCGATGCCCTTAAGGGTAGCGCAATGTGGGGCGAAATCAATTCACGAGAATCAGGAGCCCGCATATTCGCGCACCGTCGCCAGGAATTTGGCGACCGAGATCGGCTTCGACAGATAGGCCTCGCATCCCCCTGCCCGAATGCGCTCCTCGTCGCCCTTCATGGCGAAGGCGGTGACGGCGACCACGGGAATGGATTTCAGCTCCGCATCGGCCTTCAGCCACTTGGTGACCTCAAGGCCTGAGACCTCCGGCAATTGAATATCCATCAGGATTAGATCGGGCTTGTGCTCGCGGGCCAGCGCCATGGCCTCGATGCCGTTGCGAGTCTCCACGGTGCGATAGCCATGCGCTTCCAGAAGGTCATGGAAGAGCTTCATGTTGAGTTCGTTGTCCTCAACAATCATCACCGTCTTGGGCATATTGTGTTCCCCGCCGTCCGCCGACGCTTCGCAGGCGCGCGCAGATCGGACATGATGCATCTTCGCTCACTACTGACAAATCCTTGCGGAAGCGCAAATGCCCATCCGAGAAAAAGTCCCGTCCCAGGCCCGCGCGCGCGAAGCCGCCGGGGCGGTTGCCGTCAGCGCTCTCACCTTTCTCGCGCAGGACATGGAGCGCATCGGCGGGTTTCTCGCCCAAAGCGGACTCGGCCCGGGCGATCTTCGCACCCGCGCCCACGAGCCCGCCTTCGGCGCTGCGGTCCTGCAATATTTGCTGTCGGATGATGCCCTCCTCACGGCTTTTGCCGCCGACGCCAAGCTGCGGCCCCAGGATGTCGTCCACGCCTTGGTCGTGCTGGAGCCCCCCATCGATCCCGACGCGCCGGCGCGGCGCCGGGATTGATATGACCCGCGCGCACGAGGCGCTTGGGTTCTGCCGCGATGGCTTCGCGGATGCCGGGGAAGAACCGCGCTGTTCGTCCTGCGGCAGCCCGCGCCTGGTGCGCCATCCGCTGGCGGACGCGCTCACCATCGCCCATGTAGATTGCGACGCCTTCTACGCCACCATCGAGAAACGCGATGATCCCAGCCTGCGGGACCGGCCGGTCATCATTGGCGGCGGTGTGCGGGGAGTCGTGTCGACCGCCTGCTATATCGCGCGCATCAAGGGCGTGCGCTCAGCCATGCCCATGTTCAAGGCGCGCGCTCTTTGCCCGGAAGCGGTGGTGATCAAGCCCAACATGCGCAAATACGCCGAAGTCGGCCGGCAGGTGCGCGCGAAGATGCAGGACCTGACACCCCTCGTGGAGCCTCTGTCCATCGACGAGGCCTTTCTCGACCTGTCGGGTACGCAGCGCCTCCATAGACTTTCGCCGGGGCGCTGCCTTGCGCGCTTCGCGGCGGAGGTGGAGCGGGATATCGGAATCACCGTATCGGTGGGGCTTGCTGCCAACAAGTTTCTGGCCAAGACCGCGTCCGAGCTCGACAAACCGCGCGGCTTCTCGGTCCTCGGACAGGAAGAGGCCGCCGCCTTTCTGGCCGAGCGCCCGGTGACCTTCATATGGGGCGTCGGCCCCGCCTTTGGCGCGCGCCTCGCCAAGGAGGGATTTCGGCGCATCGCTGACCTTCAGGCGGCGTCCGAAACGGATCTCGCCCGGCTGTTCGGGGCGGAGGGGCTGCGGCTCGCGCGGCTCGCGCGGGGCATCGATGCGCGCCCTGTGAGGCCTGAACGAGAGGCCAAGAGCGTCTCTGCGGAAACCACCTTCGACACCGATATCCGCGATCTTCGGCCTTTGGAGCAGACCCTTTATGCGCTCGCGGAAGAGGTGAGCGGGCGGCTGCGGCGCAAGGGCATCGCGGGGCGCACAGTTACGTTAAAGCTCAAGACCGACGACTTCCGATCCCGCACACGGGCGCGAACCCTCGAAAATCCCACGCAACTCGCCGCGCGCATCTATGACGCCGCCCACGATCTCCTGCTGCGCGAGACGGACGGCACTTTCTTTCGCCTCGTAGGGGTGGGTGTGTCCGACCTCGGGGATTCAGCAGAGGCGGATCAAGCTGATCTGTTGGATCAGCGCACGCCGAAGCTGAAGGCCACCGAACTTGCGATGGAGTCGTTGCGATCCAAGTTCGGAGAGGGCGCGGTGAGCCGAGGCATTCTGCTCGGCACAGGAAAGCGTGGCCGGCCGTCACGCGCCTGACCCTGTTCACATTCAGTGCGCAGGTGCGGCATCCCGCAGGCGGACAGAAACGCGGGTCTCGCCCTGCCATTGGTCCAGATCCAGCGTTCCCGCCACATGGAGGGAGCGCCCGCGTGCCGCCAGCAGAGCTTGTCCGAGCGGCTCCTCGGCGCAACGGAATGCGACAACCTTAAGCGCCGTCCCGTCATTGGCGACGATCCGGCCACGCACATGGCCGGCCCCGAACGTCTCCACATAAGCCAAGCGATGGTTC
>JASBUY010000260.1 GCA_030147645.1 Aquabacter sp.
CATAGGTCTCCGCCCGCCGCGCCCGCCGGTCCGGCTTGGCGCGCTCGTCCGGCGTGAAGACGCGATCAAGTAATCGGTCGCCGAAACGCTCGATGGACTTGGCGATGCGCCGCGCATCGCAAAAGTCCGAGCCCATGCCGAGAATCACGCGACCTGCCCCAGCGCGCGGGCCTGCCCCTTGGCGATCGCGGCGCGCATGCGCCGCACCACCGCGTCTAGCCCCTCGAAAATGGCCTCGCCAATGAGGAAATGGCCGATATTCAGCTCCGCCACCTGCGGCAGGCCGGCGATCAATTCGGCTGTCTCATAATCGAGGCCATGGCCGGCATGGACCTCAAGACCCAGGGCCGCCGCATGCTGCGCGCCCTTCATCAGGCGGCGAAATTCGCCATCCGCCGCGATGTCCCCGCCCGCCAAGCGGTGCTCGCACCAGGCCCCAGTATGCAGCTCCACAATCTGCGCCCCGAGGGCGTGCGCCGCCTCGATCTGGCGCGTCTCCGCCGCGATAAACAACGAAACGCGAATGCCTGCCCCCTTCAAGGCGTCGATGCGCGGCGCCAGGTCGGCCGCGAGCCCCGCCGCATCCAGCCCGCCTTCCGTGGTCCGCTCCTCGCGCCGCTCGGGCACAAGGCAGCAGGCATGGGGTCGAAGGTCTAGCGCCATCGCAATCATTTCGTCCGTGGCCGCCATTTCGAAATTGAGCGGCAGGCCGACCTCGGATCGCAGGCGCACCATGTCGCCGTCGCGAATGTGGCGCCGGTCCTCGCGCAGATGGGCGGTGATGCCGTCGGCCCCCGCAGCCTTGGCCATCTGCGCCGCGCGCACCGGATCGGGATGCACGCCGCCGCGCGCATTTCGAACCGTGGCGACGTGGTCGATATTGACCCCGAGCCGAATTGCGCCAGGCGCGGCCATGCTTGCCTCCCTCATCCGCTTGAGCGTTCGACGCTGGATACGACAGCGCGACTGCGCAGATCGGAAATGATGCCATTGAGATGGCGCAGGTCGAACACGCCGAGATCGATGACCATCTCGGTAAAATCCGGCGAGCGCGAACGCATCGAGATGCCCTCGATATTGCCGTTGCGCTCCGCGATTCCGGTGGCCACCTGCGCCAGCGAGCCGGGTTCGTTGACGGCGGTGACCACGATCTGTGCGGGAAAGCGCCCGTCGGTCAATTCGTCCACATCCCAGCGCACATCCAGCCAGCGTTCGGGCGCATCCTCGAAATGCTGAAGTTCGCGCGAATGGATGGGATAAATGGTGATCCCCTCCCCCGGAGTCAGAATGCCGACGATCCGGTCGCCCGGCACCGCGCCGCCATTGGGCGCGAACCGCACGGGAAGGTCGCCATTGATGCCGCGAATGGGAATGGCGGCAGGGTGCTCGGCCGCGTCCGGGATCTTGAACTTGAGGTTCTGGCCCTTCTTCAGCTCGAACCAGCCCTCTCCAGTCGGCGCCCGCCCGCCGGTGCCGCGCTCGTCGGGCCGCGGCGCGCTCCAATCCGGATAGACGGCCCGGATGAGATCGTCCGTCTTGATCTCGCCGCGCCCCACGGCTGCGAACACGTCATCCAGCGAGGTGCGCGCGAGGCGCGGCATGGCCTTGGCCAGAGCCTCCTCGCCAAAGGCTTTTCCGGCACGGGCAAAGGCCCGCTCGGCGATCTTGCGGCCGAGGCCGGCATATTGCGCGCGCACCGCCGTGCGGGTGGCACGGCGCACGGCTGCGCGGGCCTTTCCGGTGACCGCTATGGTCTCCCACGCGCCCGGCGGGGTCTGGGCCTTGGAGGTGATGATCTCCACTTCATCGCCATTCTTCAGCTCCGAGACGAGCGGGGCGATGGTGCCGTTGATCTTGCAGCCGACCGCCGTGTTGCCGACGTCGGTATGGACGGCATAGGCGAAGTCGATGGGCGTCGCGCGGCGCGGCAGGGCGATGAGCCGCCCTTTGGGGGTGAAGCAGAACACCTGGTCGTGAAACAGTTCGAGCTTCGTGTGCTCCAAAAACTCTTCGGGGCTGAGGCCCTGCGACAGGTTCTCGATGGTCTTGCGCAGCCAGGCATAGGCCCGGCTCTCATTGGACAGGATGATGGACTGCGCGCCGCTCTCATCCTTGTAGAGGGCATGGGCGGCGATGCCGTATTCGGCGATGTCCTCCATGTCCTGGGTGCGGATCTGAAGTTCCACCCGCTGGCGGCGCGGACCGATCACGGTGGTATGGACCGAGCGGTAATCGTTGGGCTTTGGCGTGGAGATATAGTCCTTGAAGCGGCCGGGCACGATCGGCCACTTCATATGGACGACGCCAAGCGCCCGGTAACAATCCTCGACGCCCTGAACGATCACGCGGAAGCCGTAGAGATCGGACAATTGCTCGAAGCCGATGGCCTTGCGCTCCATCTTTCGCCAGATGGAATAGGGCCGCTTTTCGCGTCCCTTGACCCGCGCCGGAATGCCCCGCGCGCTCAATTCGTCCTGAAGTTCTCGCTCGATCTCCTCCACAAGGGGACCGTTGCGTTCGCGCAATTCCTCCACGCGCGTCGTGATGGACGTATAGGCGTCCGCCGAGAGCTGCCGGAAGGACAGATCCTCCAGTTCCTCGCGCATGTCCTGCATGCCCATGCGCGCGGCGAGCGGGGCGTAAATGTCCAGGGTTTCCTGCGCGACGCGGTCCCGCTTCTCCTGCGGCACATATTTCAGCGTCCGCATGTTGTGCAGGCGGTCAGCGAGTTTCACCAGCAGCACGCGCACATCGTCGGCGATGGCGAGCAGCAGCTTGCGCAGGTTTTCCGCCTGCTTCGCCTGCTTGGACACGAGGTCCAGTTTCTTGATCTTGGTGAGGCCTTCGACCAGATCCGCGATCTGCTTGCCGAACAGCTTCTCGATTTCGGCCTTGGTCGCGCCGGTATCCTCGATCGTGTCGTGCAGGAGGGCCGCAACGATGGTCGCGTCATCCAGTTCGAGATCGGTCAGGATCGCGGCGACTTCGAGGGGGTGGGAGAAATAGGGATCGCCGGACGCGCGAAGCTGCGTGCCATGCGCCCGCATGGCATAGACATAAGCGCGGTCGAGCAGCGCCTCGTCGGTGTCTGGATTATACCGGCGGACGCGGTCGACAAGCTCGTATTGGCGCATCATGGCCGAACGGACCGCCGCAATTGGAACGCACACACTGAGATGTTTCGCCGCTCGCAAGATCTGCGAACGGCGACACATCACGCTCTCAGCATATCACCGGCGCGACCCGCGCATGCAAGGCCGAAAGAGGCCGCTGCGCCAAACGCATAGCTGGATCACGGCAGGAGCAGGGTGGAGCCTGTCGTGGCGCGCCCTTCCAGGTCGCGATGCGCGGTCGCCACATCCTTCAGCGCGTAAGTCTGATGGACCGGGATCTTCACCGCGCCCTTCAGCACCATTTCGAACAGGTCATTGGCGGTGGCGAGGAGGTCTTCCCGCGTGCTGACATGGGTCCCGAGCGTCGGGCGCGTCGCATAGAGCGAGCCTTTCTGCGACAGGAGCAGAAGGTCGAAATTCTTGATGGCGCCGGAAGCATTGCCGAAGGACACCCACAGGCCGCGGGGCTTCAGGCAATCGAGCGAGCCGGGATAGGTGTCCTGCCCGACACCGTCATAGACGACGTCGCAGCCCCTTCCGCCGGTGATCTCCTTCACGCGCTGCACGAAATCCTCGCTGCGATAGAGGATCACCTCGTCGCATCCATGGGCATAAGCGAGTTCCGCCTTGGCCTTGGAGCCGACCGTGCCGATGACCTTGGCGCCGAGCGCATGGGCCCATTGGGACAGGAGCAGTCCGACGCCGCCGGCGGCGGCCTGGATCAGGATCGTGTCACCCGGCTTCACCTCGAAGGTCCGCCGCACCAGATATTGCGCCGTCATGCCCTTCAGCATCATGGCCGCAGCAGTGCGGTCATCAATGGAGGCCGGCAGATGGACGAGACCCGAAGCCTTGATATTGCGAGATTCGCAATAGGATCCGGTCTGCATGGCATAGGCCACGCGGTCGCCCACATGGAAGTCGTTCACATGATCGCCGACGGCGGTGACCACTCCCGCTCCTTCGTTGCCGAGAACAAACGGCAGCGACGCCGCCTTGTAGAGGCCGGAGCGGAAATAGGTGTCGATATAATTGAGCCCGATGGCCGTATGACGGATCTGGACCTCGCCCGGACCGGGCGGAGGAAGCTCAACATCCTCGTATTTCAGGACCTCGGGTCCACCATATTCGTGTACGCGCACTGTCCCGACCATGGCCATCGCCTCCCGTATCCGCCCCGGAGGGGTTCAGATTCCCGCGCATGATAGGCAGCGGCCATCGTGCGGCAAGCCGTCGCCGCACGCGGCAAAGCGCCGGCTTGGACACGTTGCCCCGTCGTTCCGGGCGTCGTGCACGCGTATAAGCAAATGAAGACAGCGCAGAGCGTGGAGATCAAAATGAGCGAACGGATCGCATGCGACGTCGCCGTGGTGGGCGCGGGCCCCGCCGGCCTCGCCACCGCCATCGGCCTCGCCCGCAGGGGCGCACGGACCCTTCTCCTGACTGGGCCGGAGCGCACGGCGGACCATCGCACCACGGCGTTGATGGAAGGTTCGGTACGGGTGCTGGATGCCATCGGCGTGTGGGACCGGCTGCGGCCGCATACCACGCCGCTGCGCGACCTGCGTATCGTGGATGCGACCCGCCGGCTGGTTCGCGCCCCCGAAGTGCTTTTCCGCGCCAGCGAAATCGGCCTGGAGGCCTTCGGTCACAATATCGAGAACGACGCCCTCCGCGGCGAACTGCGCGCCGTCGCGGACGCGCAGGAGGGGCTCGACGTCCTGTCCGCCTCCGCCAAAGGACATGCCTTGGAGAGCGGCCAGATCGCCATCGCGCTCGATGACGGGCGCACCGTCACGGCGCGCCTCGCGGTGGCGGCGGACGGGCGCTTGTCGCGCATGCGCGAGGCGGCGGGTATCCCCATGCGCACGCGCGCCTATCCCCAGGTGGCGCTGACCTTCGTCGTGCGCCACACCCGCGCACATGAGGACATTTCCACCGAGTTCCACATGGAGAGCGGCCCCTTCACGCTGGTGCCCCTGGCGG
Source organism: Aquabacter sp. (assembly GCA_030147645.1). GTDB lineage: Bacteria > Pseudomonadota > Alphaproteobacteria > Rhizobiales > Xanthobacteraceae > Aquabacter. The sequence goes on from JASBUY010000260.1 coordinate 5,100, forward strand.
GAGATCGCTCTTCCATCGTGTGCGTGGTGAGCGAGCGCGACGCGGTGCGCCTGATCGGCCTCGATACGCCCGCCCTCGCGCGCGAACTGGAACGCCGCGCGGGCTCGCTGCTCGGCACGTTCGAAGTGGAAGAGGGCCGCGGCGCGTTTCCGCTCGCGGCCGAATCTGCCGAGCGCCTCACCGCCCCGCGCCTCGCGCTTATGGCGGAAGCCGCTCATGTGATGCCCCCCATCGGGGCGCAGGGCCTCAATCTCGGCCTGCGCGATGCCGCCGCGCTGCTGGAGATCGCCGGCGCGGCGGTCGAGCGGGGCGAGGATCCGGGCGATGACAGCGTGCTGACCCGCTATGCCGCGCGGCGGCGGCGCGACATCGATTCGCGCATGGCGGCGGTGGATCTGCTCAACCGCTCCCTGCTCTCCGATCTCGTCCCCATGCAGGGGCTGCGGGGCCTGGGGCTCTATATGATGGATAAGGTCTGCCCGCTGCGCCGGGGACTCATGCGGCTCGGCGCGGGGCTCAACGCGGCCTGAGCCTCACCACAGCCCGCCCAGCGGCAGAAGATGCTGCTGGAGCAGATAGAGAACGCCGGTCACGCTCGCGACCGAGGCGAGCGTGCCGAGCAACACGGCCGCCGAGGCCTGCTCCACATAGACGTTGTACTGCCGGGCGAGGACGAAGCAGTTGAGCGCGGGCGGCAGCGACGCCATCAGTACCCCCGTCTCCACCCAGCTGCGCGAGACGCTGGCAAGGGTGGTCAGGGAGATGAGTGCGATCACCGGATGCACCACAAGCTTGATGGCGAGCAGCGGCGCGAGTTCGCGCGGCACCTGGCCCAGCGGGCGCAGCGCCACCGTGACGCCGAGCGTGAACAGCGCGCAGGGGGCGGCGGCATTCTTCAGGAAATCCAGCATCCGCTCCACCGCGCCCGGCGCGCGGAACTCGGCCCACGCGGTGAGCACGCCGAGCAGCGTCGCGATGTTGAAGGGATGGGTCAGCACCCGCTTGACCACCAGAAGCAGCGTCGTGCCGAGTGAGCCCTGCCCGCCCTTCACCGCCACCAGCAGTGGAACCAGGGTGAAGAAAAACATGCTGTCGCAGGCAAAGATCAGTGCCGCCGGCGTTGCCGCCTCCTGACCGAGAGCGGCGAGCGTGAGGCCCGGACCCATATAGCCCACATTCGCATAAGCCCCGACCGTGGTGGCGATGGCGGATTCGGCAAGGTTCCCCCGCCGCAGCCACAGGCTCACCACCAAGGCGAGGCCCGCCGTGAAGGCCGTCGATGCCACCACCGCCAGGATGAATCCCGGATTGACCAGCTCGGAGAAGGGCGTTTCCGCGAC
>JASBUY010000285.1 GCA_030147645.1 Aquabacter sp.
GACCGATTTCCGGTTCAAGATGCTTTCGCCCGGATCGAGTCGCGCTCTAAAGTGCGGCCCTCACCCTGCGCGGCATGCCGCTGCCCATTTTTGTCGACCAGACGCCGCGCCAATTTCCAAAGACCGGAGACGTCCATGCGCCTGCGCTATTCGCCGACCTCCCCCTTTGCCCGCAAGGTCCGCGTGGCGGCGGCTTATCTCGGTTTCGATCTGGAGCTGGAACTCGCCGACACCGGCAACGAGTCCGACACGCTGATGGCGCAGAACCCGCTGGGAAAGCTTCCGGTTCTGTTGGGCGAGCCGGTGGGGCCGCTGTTCGATTCCCCTGTCATCCTGGAATGGCTGGACCACAAGGCCGGCAGTGGGCGCATTCTCCCCGCCGAGCCGCACGCCCGCTTCGCCGCCCTGCGTCTGGAGGCGCTGGCCGACGGCATCATGGATGCCGCTCTGCTGGTGGTCTACGAGAACCGCTTCCGGCCTGAGCCGGTGCGCTATTCACCCTGGATCGAGCGGCAGCAGGTCAAGGTGTACCGGGCGCTGGACATTCTGGAGACGCAGAGCGCCACGCTCCCAGCCGACGTCACTGTCGGCACGATCTCGCTCGCCTGCGCGCTGGATTATGTGGAATTGCGCCTGGGCGCGGGATGGCGCGAGGGCCGGCCGGCTCTGGTGGCGTGGCTCGCGGCCTTTGCCGAGCGCTGCCCGCGCTTTGCCGAAAGCGCGCCCACCTGAACAGCGCCTCCCGCCGGGCCGAACCCGGCGGGAGGAACGCTCTTGCGATTACTGGACGACCTGGATCACGCGGCGGGTGCCGGGCTCCACGATCACGCGCTGGTCGTTGACCACTGTGTATTCATACTGGCTGTTGGGCACCTGATAGACCCGCACCGTGGAGGGCAGGGGCTCGCCCACCACCACCTGCCGCTCCATGCGGACCGAGGGGCGGTTCTCCTGGATCACATAGGTGCGCACCTCGGCCGGCGGCTCAGCCGCCGCGCCCATGGTGGCGCCCACCGCGCCGCCGACCACCGCGCCCACGGGGCCACCGACCACCGCGCCCACGGCCGCGCCGCCGACCGCGCCGGTCGCCGTCGATGCCTGCGCAAAGGCGAGGCCGGGCACCATGGCGGCGAGAAGGGTGCCAGTCACCACAAGACGATTTCGCATGGGATCTCTCCTGTTGTTCAGAACCCATGACGAAACGACTGGACTCGCGCTTCGTTCCACTTGCGATGCGAAAGCAAATCGGGGCGGAATTCCGGCGATTTTGGACGCGCGGCGCATGCCGGCGGGGTGAATCGAGAATAAGCTGGGATTAAGGCCTTTGTTCCATGCGGTGATACGGGGAATAACATCGGCGTAGCGCCGCATAAAAAACAGGGCGCCCCCGCCACATTCAGCGGAGGCGCCCTTTCATTGCGTCCGTGCGCTCAGGCAGCCTTCAGCCAGTCCCGCGCCTGCAATTCCGCATAGGTGAGATCCAGCACTTTCGCCGCCGTCGCCACCAGTTCGTCCGCCTCGGCGAAGGAGAGGGTGAAGGGCGGAGCGAGGATCATGCTGTCGCGCACCGCCCGCATCACCAGCCCCTGCTGGAAGGAGAAGTCGCGGCAGAGCATGCCAACCGTGCCTTCCTCCTGCGCAAACCTGGCCCGCGAGGCCTTATGGGGCGTGAGTTCCAGCGCCCCGATCAGCCCCACCATGCGCGCCTCGCCCACCAGCGGATGGTCCGCCAGCTTCAGCCAACGCTCTTGAAGATACGGGCCAATTTCGTTTTTCACCCGCTCGACCAGCTTCTCCCGCTGCATCAGCCGAAGATTGGCGAGCGCCGCCGCGCAGCCGCCGGGATGGCCGGCATAGGTGTAGCCGTGATTGAACTCTCCGCCGTGCTCGATGAAGCCTTCGGCCATGCGCTCGCCCATGATCACGCCGCCGAGCGGGAAATAGCCGGATGTAACGCCCTTGGCGAAGGTAATCAGATCGGGCTCGACGCCCATATACTGGCAGCCGAACCATTCACCGGTGCGCCCAAAGCCGCAAATGACTTCATCCGAGACGATAAGGACATTGCGTTCACGGCAAATCTTCTGCACTTCCGGCCAATAGGTGGACGGAGGAATGATCACGCCGCCCGCGCCCTGGATCGGCTCGCCGATGAAGGCCGCGACATTCTCCGGCCCCGCCGCATCAATGGCCCGCGCCACTTCCCGCGCGGCGTGCAGGCCGAATTCCTCGGGGCTCATGTCCCCGCCCTCGCCATACCAATAGGGCTGCTGCACATGGACGATGCCCGGAATGGGCAGCCCGCCCTGGGCGTGCATGGGCTTCATGCCGCCAAGGCTCGCGCCGCCGACGGTCGAGCCGTGATAGGCATTGTGCCGGGCGATGAGGATGTGCTTCTCCGGCTTACCCATCGCCGCCCAATAATGGCGCACCATGCGGATGATGGTGTCCACGGCTTCCGACCCGCCGGACGTGAAGAACACCCGCTTCATGCCCGCCGGCGCGACCTCCGCGATGGCTGCGGCAAGTTCCACCACGGCGGGATGGGTGGTCTTGAAGAAGGTGTTGTAGTAATCGAGCTTCTTCAATTGCTCGGAAATCGCCTCGACGATTTCATGCCGCCCGTGCCCCACTTGCGAGCACCACAACCCCGACATGCCGTCCAAGATTCGATTGCCTTCCGAATCATAGACGTAACTCCCATCCGCATGGGTGATGACGCGCACGCCTTCCGCATTCAGCGACTTGGTGTTCGAGAAGGGATGGAGATGGTGCTCGGCGTCGAGATGGCGCCAATGGGCGGTGGAGTTTGAAATCGGGGCAGATGTCACGATGGGCACACTCCTGGGTGGACGGGAAGGATCAGACGCTCACAGGCGCGTCCAGACGGTCTTGAGGTCGGAATATTTATCCAACGCGTGCAAGGACTTGTCGCGGCCGAAGCCGGATTGCTTCACACCGCCAAAGGGTGTGGTGATGTCGTCGGCGTCGAAGCAATTCACATAGACCACGCCGGCCTTGAACTTCCGGGCCACCTTGTGGGCGGCGGCGAGGTCCGCGCTCCAGATGGCCGCGCCGAGGCCGTAGGGCGTGCCATTTGCGATCTCGACGCCCTCGTCCAGCCCGTCAAAGCCGATAACGGACAGGACCGGGCCGAAAATCTCCTGCTGAGCCAAGGAGGAATGGGGCTCCACCTGGTCGAACACGGTCGGCGCAACGAATGCGCCGCCGGTTTCCTCCAGCACCGCCCGGCCGCCGGTCACGAGGCGCGCGCCTTCCGAGCGGCCACGCTCCACGGCATCGAGGATGCGGCGCTGGTGCTGGCGGCTCACCACGGCGCCGGCAGGCGCGGACGGGTCCAGCGGATCGCGCGGCATCCACTTTTCCGCTGCCGCCACAACGCGTTCGACCAGGGCAGCCTTGATCTTGTTGTCCACCAGCAACCGCGAGCCCGCCGTGCACATTTCGCCCTGGTTGAAGAAGATGCCCGCGGCCGCCGCTTCTGCCACGGCATCGAGATCGAGCGCGTCGGCCGCGACCACGAAACCCGTCTTTCCGCCAAGTTCCAGCGACACGCGCTTCAAGTTGGATTCGGCGGAATAGCGCATGAAATAGCGGCCAACCTCGGTTGACCCGGTAAAAGCGAGAGAATCCACGTCCATATGGCGGCCGAGGGCCGCGCCGGCTTCCTCGCCGAGGCCCGGCACCACATTGAACACGCCGTCCGGGATGCCGGCTTCCTGCGCAAGGGCGGCGAGGCGCAGGGCGGTCAGCGGCGATTCCTCCGCCGGCTTCAGCACCACGGAATTGCCCATGGCCAGAGCCGGTGCGAACTTCCAGGCCGCCATGATCATGGGGAAGTTCCACGGCGTCATGCAGCCTACGACCCCGAGCGGCTCGCGCAGCACCAGCGCCAGCGTATCGTCAGCGGTCGGCGCGACCACGCCATACACCTTGTCCGCCGCCTCGCCGTAATAGGAAATGCAGTCGGCGGTCGCGCGCACATCGATGGATTTCGCGTCCGAGATGGGCTTGCCCATGTTGAGCGTCTCGGTCAGCGCCAGTTCGTCGCGATGGGCGCGCACCAGATCCGCGAAGCGCATCAGGATCTTCTTGCGCTCGCCGGGCTTCAGCCCCGCCCAACGCCGATCCTCGAATGCCGCGCGCGCTGCCGCGACAGCCGCGTTCACATCATCGCCGTCGCAGGAGGCCACCAGGGCCAGCGTCTGGCCGGTGGCCGGGTTCACCGCGCTGAACCGCCGCCCGCTGCGGGCGGGCACGAAGCGACCGCCGATAAAGGCGTCGGTGAAAAAGGAAGGCATGGCACCAGGGGCCGCCGCCGCTTGAGGAAGCACGGTCATGCGGAAAACTCCAACAGGTCGCCCGAAGCCGCGCCCCGGCTGCCATAGCTGCGTCGGGGGGCTGAAGGCAGAGAACAGCTTATCCTTAGCCTGTAGCGGCGGGCGAAAACACCCCCCGGCGCTGCAATTCGCGGCGCCGCGCGCCCTCGCTTAGAACGCTCAGGGCGCTGGAACGGCGAGGGTGCGGCTCAGCGAACAGCCCCGACGGTTCACCTCCGGGCACGCAATGAAATCCAGGCTGCGGCTAAGGCAGACACGCACTTCGGCGAGACGCCCATCATCGCAATCGAGCGCGATCATATCGCTCTTGAGGCCAGGATTGGTGGAAAGAAACGCGTCCTCAATCTCCGCGCCCGTAAGCGCAGGGGGCGGCGCTCCTTCAAAGGCCATGGGCACGGAGACGCGCGCCCGCGCTTTGCGCACCAATTCGAAATAATCCTCAGGTGAAAGGCCGGTGCAGGTGCCGTGCTTGCGCCATTCGTGCAGCACCAGTCCTTTGGACGGCATGAGGTCGGCCATGGAGGTGATCACCTCCTCCGGGACATAGGGGGCTGGCGTCTGGCAATAGTCAGGATAGCCGCGCGCATATTGCGGCCACAGGCCATGGACCACGAAGCGCCGCGATTTGCCGCGGCATTGCTGCGGGCTCGCCTTAGGCTGCGCGCAATAGGTCGGGCTCCAGGACAAAGCGAGCACGATGAAATCGAACGTGCCCGGCGTGTCGCGCCCGCGCTCCTGCGCCCACGCGGCGGGCGGCAGGGAGATGAGAAAGCCCAGCAGGACCAATGCCGGCAGGAGGAAACCCGCCGGCAAGAGGCGCCTCACGGACGCGCCATGCGGCAATTGGGGGCGTAAGCGAGGTTGCGGTCCAGCCCGTCAATGCACCACTCGACACCCCAGGTGTAACCCTGGAAGCTGGAATCCTCGATGATGGAATACCAGATGGTGTGGCGCTTCGCGTCCGACAGTGTCACGACGCCGGTGCAGTAACGGCGAGGCTGGAACCCTTCGCCCCAGGGCCGAAAGGCGATTTCGCGGACGTTCTGGTAGGTCGAAATGTTCAGAGCTGCGTTCCAATACATGCGCTCGGTCTCGGCAAAGCGCATGGAAATGGTTCCGAGCGCCAGCGGATCGGTACAAGCAGGAATGTCGCCGCTATATTTGTCGTTCGGCAGCCAGAAATTATCGAGCAGGATGTTGGCCGCGCCCGCCGGCGAAACCAGGGCAGCGCTCGCCATCACGGCACCCGCGATCGCGGCGCGCACTCCGGCGACAGCCCCCTTGCGCGAAAACACACCCATGCCGCTCTCCCACACCCACCTTTAGATCGGGCCGCGACGATGAAATGGCGAAGCGCCGCGGTCAAGCGCAGGCGGGCAACACTGTCTGGAAAAAGCACAGGCGCCGGCGCGGGGCCGCGTCCCGCCCCATCCCGGCCGCGCTGCCATCTCACTGTCGCCGAACGCGTGTGTCATTGACCTTTGATAGAAGTCGGTGGCACCAGTGCGCCACCGTGACGAAACGAAAGTGCCTCCATGTCGAAATCTGGTTTCGTTCCCCAAGTGGTGGCGGGCGCCGGCGCCTCGGGGCTCAAGAGCTTCGCCACCGGACGGGATGTCGCCATCCAGATGCGGCCGGACCAGCCCGTCTACTGCTTCCGCCCCTCCGTGCTGGCGGCAGACGCGCGGGCTTTCACGGCGCTCTTCCCGGGGAAGACCGCCTATGCGGTGAAGACCAATGGCGACCCGCTGGTTCTGAAAACCCTCGCGGATCTCGGCATGTCGGTGTTCGACGTCGCGAGCCCGGCGGAATTCGCCGCCTCCCGCGCCGTCGCTCCGCGCAGCGAACTGCTCTACATGCACCCCGTGAAGGCGCAGTCCGACATTCGGCTTGCGCTTGAGACCTATGGCATCCGCGTCCTGTCCGTGGACCATGAGGACGAAGTGGCGAAGATCCTGCGCATCGTGAACGCGCAGGACCTCGATCCCGAAGATTTCACGCTGTTCGTGCGCATCGCTTCCAAAGGCGAGGCGGCCTACGAATTGTCGAAGAAGTTCGGCGCTGCCCCGGCGCATGCGGCGGAACTGCTTCAGCGCATCCACAATATCGGTTTCAAGTGTGGCATCGCCTTCCATGTGGGAAGCCAGGTGGAAGATGCCGGGACGTTCGAGCGCGCCGTCGCCACCGCCGCGGAAGTGCGCGACGCCGCCAAGGTTCCGATCGTGGAACTGGATGTGGGCGGGGGCTTTCCCGCGATCTACGGCACCGACCCGCGCCACCGCAAGGCCGCCATGCCGCCGCTGCCGGATCTCATGCGCAGCCTCATGGAAGCGGTCGAGCGCCATGGCTTTGCCGGCACGCCGCTGGTGGCGGAACCTGGCCGTGTGATCGTGGCGCGGGCCTTCTCTGTGGTCGCGCGCGTTCTGCTGAAGAAGGGCCAGCGCCTCTATATCAACGATGGCATCTGGTCCTCGCTGTCCGACAGCTGGACCGGCAAGCTCCTACTGCCCGCGCTCCATATTCCGGACCCGGCGCGCCGCCGCCGCTCCGGCGATCCAAGCAAGCTGATGCCCTTCCGCATCTATGGCGCGACCTGCGACAGCGTCGATGTGCTCTCGCGCCCCTTCTATCTCCCGGAAACGGTCGATACCGGGGACTGGATCGAGATCGGGCATATCGGCGCTTATTCGCTGGCGCTGCGCACTCACTTCAACGGCTTCTATCCCGACACCTTCGTCGAGGTGGAGCAGCCGTTCGAGGCCCCGGAAGCGCCCGGCGTCGCGTCGGAACATGACGGCGCGCGCGCCGAAATCGGCACCCGCGCCGAACCGCACGAGGCCGCGGTTCCTGCCAAATGACGTCGAGGCATTCGGGGAAGGACGCCGCGACGCGGCGTCCGTCTCACATGAAGAGGCGTTCCTTGTCCATGCCGGCATAGAGCCCGGCGACGAACTCGCCATAGCCGTTATAGATCAGCGTCGGGCGGCGCTCGCCGGTGGCGATGTCGCGCTCGGTGGCCTGGCTCCAGCGGGGATGGGACACGGCCGGATTCACATTGGCCCAGAATCCATATTCAGACCCCTGCGCCACCTCCCAGAAGCTCTTGGGCCGCTGGTCCGTGAAGGTGACCTTGACGATGGCCTTGGCGGACTTGAAGCCGTATTTCCAGGGCAAAGCGACGCGTAGCGGCGCGCCGAACTGGTTGGGCGCGGGCTTGCCATAGATGCCGGTGACCAGGAAGGCGAGGTCGTTGGTCGCTTCCGCCATGGTGACGCCTTCAACATAGGGCCACGGATAGAAACGCCCGCTTTGGCCGGGCGCCACGGCCTTGTCGAGGAAGGTTTCGAACCGCAAATATTTGGCGCTGCTGAGGGGGCGCGCATAATCCACCAGCGCCTTCATGGGGAATCCGGTCCAAGGCACCGCCATGGACCACGCTTCGACGCAGCGGTGGCGATACAGGCGCTCTTCCAGCGGCATGGCCTTGAGCAGCGTGTCGATATCCACCTGCCGGGGCTGTTCCACCATTCCGTCCAGCGTGACCGTCCAGGGACGGGTCTTGAGCTTGGCGGCGGCGCGGCCGACATCGTAATTGGTGCCGAATTCGTAATAGTTGTTGACGCTGCTGGCCTTGTCCTCGGGCGTGAGGGGCCGGTCCAGCGTATAGGTGGGATTGCGCTTGGCGGGATAAAGCGCTGCGGAGGGGTCGGCTGTTTCAGCGGCGCCTGCGGGGCCAAGGCCCGCGCCGATCAGGCCTGCTCCCAATCCTGCACCCAGAATGGCCCGCCGCGACAGGAAGACCTGCTCGGGTGTGGCCTGGTTTTCGGGTATTTCCCACCCGCGCTTGCTGCGAATTAGCATGGATCGCTGAGTCCTGGAGGATTTGCGGCGCAGGATCAGCGCGTACGGCCGAACGGGCAATTCAAACGGGCGTGTAGCGGCTCAACGTTTTTGTGAGGGCACGAGCGTCAGCGTGACACCGGCCAGCGAAATGGAGAGGCCGCTATCGGCCGACACGCTCATGGGCTGAAGCGAAATGCCACGGCTCGCATCCTTGGCCACCAGCATGTTGGCGGAAAAGCCGGGTCCGAGAGCGACGCCCGTCGAGACGCCGACATATTGGCCGGCCAGAGCCTCCGGACCGATCCGGTCGGAGGTCGACAGCACCATCCAGAGCATGGAGCCTTGGTCGGACACACCGAAATCCAGCCCCGCGCGCTCCAGCGTGCCCACATAGGCAAACTGGCCCATCTCCGCGGCCGGGCGATACTCGCAGGTCACGGCCCGGGAGGAGCCGAACCCATAAGCCACGGCGGCGGCGCCCCGGCATTCCAGGAGGCCCGCTTGGACAGTGGGGGTCTTGGTCGTGGAAGCCTCCTGCGCCCCGGCCGCGGCCGGAGCGCAGGCGACGAGAAGGACCGCACCACGCCATGCGGCATGCCGCACGGCGCGAAAGCGCGCAAAGATCACTTCGTGACCTTCGCCTTGGACTTGCTCTTGGCCGGCGCGACCGGGGTCAGCGTCAGGTCGGAGATGCCGGCAGCCACGTTGAGGCCGGTGGAGCCCTGCACGGAGACGGGCTGCAGAGCGATGGTGCTCTTGGAGCCGCCGAGCAGCACGTTGGCGCCGCCGCCGATGCCGATGGCCGCATCCGCGGACACGCCGGCATAATTGCCGCTGAGGTCGGTCGCGGCCGCAGAGCTGGTGGGCGCGAACACTGTCCAGCCGAGCACGCCGGCGCCGCCGACACCGATGTCCACGCCGAGGCGACGGGCGGTGCCCTTATAGCTGGCGACCACCGTGTTGCTGGAGCCCTGCAGGAAATCGCAGGTCATTTCGCGCACGGAGCCGAGCACAAGGCCCACATAGGGAGCCACGTTGCAGCGCAGCACGCCGACCTGCACCTTCGGCGCGGTCTGGGCGGCAGCGGGAAGAGCGAAGGCGGCAGAAGCGGCGAGGGCCGCGAGAGCAACTTTGATGCGCATGGTGGTCTCTCGAAAAAAGGGCCGGAACCCGATGTTCCGGCCCGAAAGGGATCAGCGCAGCGTGAGGTCGGCGACGCCGAGCGCGAGGTTCACGCCGGTTTCGCCCTGCACGGACAGGGGCTGGAGGGCAATGGTGTTCTTGGAGCCGCCCACCAGCGCATTGGCGCCGAGGCCGACGCCGATGGCCGCACCGGCCGACACGCCGGCATAGGCGCCGCGCAGGTCGCCAGGATTGACGTTGCGGGTCGGAGCCAGCACGGTCCACATCATCACGCCCGCGCCGTTCATGCCGATATCCAGGCCGAAGCGGCGGATGGTGGCCTGATACGTACCGGCGGCAGTGCCGCGGGTCGCGGGCTTCAGGGTGCAGGAGGCTTCACGAACCGAACCGATAATGAAGGCGACATTCGGCTTCATGTTGCAGACCAGCGTGCCGACCTGCACCCGGGTCTGGGCGGAGGCGGGCAGGGCGCCAGCGACGAGCGTCGAGGCGGCGAGGGCGGCGGCAATACCGGCTTTGGCCAGGGACTTCATGGTGTATCCTCCAAAGGGTCGCGTTAGGTATGCGGACAGCTCGCCCCGAGCAAGCCGGACAGAGCTATCAAGTGTGCCGACCGCCGCCAAGCCTTAGCTTGTGACGGGCGTTCCGCCAACGCTCTTTCAGGCCGCAGGTTCCCTGCGGCCGCACTTTTGGTGTCATATATGCCGCTTGCGCAGCATGATTCAGCGCAAAAGCTCAGCGCAGCGCGCCGCAGAAGCGCTGAATCCGGGTGCAGGCATCCTCAAGCTCCTCGGTCGAGGTGGCATAAGAGATGCGGAAAGCCGGGCTGAGGCCAAACGCGGTGCCATGCACCACCGCGACGCCCTCGCTGTCGAGAAGTTCGGTCGCGAAGTCCTCGTCGGTGGCGATGGTCTTGCCCGAGGGCGCCACCTTCCCGATGGTCCCCGCGCAGGACGGGAACACATAGAAGGCGCCTTCCGGCTTCGGGCAGGTGAGACCGTTCGCCTGGTTCAGCATGGAGACGACGAGGTCGCGGCGGCCCTTGAACACCGCATTGTTGCGCGGGATGAAGTCCTGCGGTCCGTTCAGCGCCTCGACCGCCGCCCATTGGGCGATGGAGGAGGGGTTGGAGGTGGACTGGGACTGGAGCGTTCCCATGGCCTTGATCAGCGCCTCGGGCCCCGCCGCATAGCCAATGCGCCAGCCGGTCATGCAATAGGCCTTGGACACGCCGTTCATGGTCAGCGTGCGGTCATAGAGGCTCGGCTCGACCTGGGCCGGCGTCGCGAACTTGAAGTCGTCATAGACGAGGTGCTCGTACATGTCGTCGGT
>JASBUY010000297.1 GCA_030147645.1 Aquabacter sp.
CCCACGGCCCGCCCGCGCACCGCCGCGCAGTCGGTGGACCAGAACAAGGACCCCATCACCGTGTCGGTGAACGACAAGGGCCAGATTTATCTGGGCGATGCGGAAGTCTCCTATGCCGATCTGGTCGCGAAATTGCAGGCCGCGACCAAGGGGAACATGGAGGAGCGGATTTTCGTGCGGGGCGACAAGAAGGTGGATTACGGCACCGTGATGCGGGTCATGGGCCGCCTGTCCGGGTCCGGCTTCAAGCGCGTTGCTCTCGTGACCGAAGTCGAGCCGGGGGGCTGAGACGGAGCGGATGCGCGTCGGACTGGTTGCATCGTCGGTCTTGCACGGGGGCATCCTCGTGCTCGCCTTGGTGTCCTTCGCGATACCGAGACCCTTCGACATGCCGCCCGAGGCCATTCCGGTGGAGATCGTCTCCTCGACCGACGTCTCCAAGGTCACCACGGGCAATGACAAGGGCAAGAAGGACGAGCCGCCCAAGGTGGTGGCCGAGAAGGTGGATGCCGAGAAGCCCACGCCCGACCCCAATCTGAAAGTGACGGAAAAGCAGGAGGTCGCGCCGAGCGCGCCGGCCACCCCGCCGCCGCCCGCGCCCCAACCCAAGGCGGAAGAGCAAAAGCCGACGCCGGCGCCCGCGAAATCCGAGCCGCCCCCGCCCCAGATGGACGAGGCGCTGAAGGCCGAGCCGAAGAAGGAAGAGCCCAAGCCCCAGCAGCAGCAGGCGCAGCCGACCCCGCTTCCCCCGAAGAAGCCGGCGCCCCCGGTGCAGACCGCCGAGCCCAAACCGCCGACCGACCAGAAGTTCGATGCGGACAAGATCGCCGCGCTTCTGGACAAGCGTGCCCCCCAGCGCCAGGCGGCCGCCGCCCCGGTGACCTCGCAGGTCTCCTCCCAGGGCGCGCCGAAGGGCCAGTCCTTGACGCTGAGCCTCTCCGAGCAGGATGCCTTCCGCGAGAAGGTGAAGCAATGCTGGAAGATGCCGCACATCAATGACGACAAGATCTATGCCTATATCCTGTTGAAGCTGAACAAGGACGGCACGCTCGCTCAGCCGCCGGTGATCACGGACGGGATGATGAACCCGGATCAGCGCGCCTTGTTCGACGCCTTCGCCTCCAGCGCGATCCGCGCGCTCATCCAGTGCCAGCCCTATACGATGTTCAAGCCGGAGAAATACGATCTCTGGAAGGAACTTGAGCCCCGCTTCTTCCCCAATATGTTCGGGGGAGCCTGACGAATTTACTGCGCGAGGCGCCCGCGCCGGACGCGACGCCAAAGCGTGTCGGTCCGGCCCCGTGGGGTCCGGTCCGCAGAGAAAAGAAGAGGACACCGTGACCAACGCCTCCGATCTCGCTCCGCCCGGTCTCAGCCGCCGCCGGCTCCTCCTGACCGGCGCCGCCGGCCTTGCGGCGGGCGGGCTTGCCGCCGGCCCGGCCAGCGCCGCTCTGCGCATCGACATCCAATCCGGCGCGCCCCAGCCCATTCCCATCGCCATCACCGATTTCGTCGGCGAAGCGGAGGTGGGGCGCGGCATTACCGGGGTGATCGCCAACGACCTCAAGCGCTCGGGCCTGTTCGCCCCCATTGATGCCAAGTCCTTCCCGGAGACCATCCAGAATCCGGACCTCGCGCCGCGCTTCCAGGACTGGCGTGGCGTCAATGCGCAGGGCCTCGTCACGGGCCGCGTGCTGCGCCAGGGCGATGGGCGGCTGAAGGTGGAGTTCCGTCTGTGGGATGTGTTCGCCGGCCAGCAGCTCATCGGCCAGCAATATTTCACCCAGCCCCAGAACTGGCGGCGCGTCGCCCATATCGTGGCGGACGCCATCTATGAGCGGCTCACCGGCGAGAAGGGCTATTTCGATACCCGGATCGTGTTCGTAGACGAGACCGGCGCCGCCAATCGTCGCGTGAAGCGGCTCGCCATTATGGACCAGGACGGCGCCGAGGTGAGCTATCTCACGCGCGGCGACGAACTCGTCCTGACGCCGCGCTTCTCGCCCACCAGCCAGGAAATCACCTACATGTCCTATGGACGCGGCGAGCCCCGCGTCTTCCTGCTCAATATTGAGACCGGGCAGCGGGAAGTGGTGGGGAATTTCCCCGGCATGAGCTTTGCGCCACGCTTCTCGCCCGATGGGCAGAAGGTGATCATGAGCCTGCAGCAGGGCGGCAATGCCAACATCTTCGTGATGGATCTGCGCTCCAAGGCGACCACCCGCCTGACCGACACCTCGGCCATCGACACCTCGCCCTGCTATTCGCCGGACGGTCGGCAGATCTGCTTCGAAAGCGACCGGGGGGGGTCGTCGCAGATCTATGTCATGAATGCCGATGGCTCGGGCGCCAAGCGCATCTCCTTCGGCAATGCGCGCTACAACACGCCGGTCTGGTCGCCGCGCGGCGACCTCATCGCCTTCACCCGGCAGGCGGAAGGCAAGTTCGCCATCGGCGTCATGAAGCCGGACGGCACGGGCGAGCGGGTGCTCACCGAGGGCTATCACAATGAAGGGCCGACCTTCGCGCCCAACGGGCGGGTCATCATGTTCTTCCGTGATCCCCCCGGCGCGGGCGGGCCGAGCCTCTTCACCGTGGACATCACCGGCTACAACGAATTGCGCGAGCCCACGCCGGGCTATGCCTCCGACCCCGCCTGGTCGCCGCTGCGCTCTTAAGGATGACATGCGCCGGCACGACCTGTTGCCGGTGCGCAACAGTGGGGCGCGGTTTTCCGCGCCGCCGCTGCCCCCGCCATGATCCTGCCATGGCGCATCTCCAGTAAGGGCAGGTCGGCCCGAGGGCCGTTCACCCATTGGAAACCATAAGCAGGGCTTCCGCTCCCGGACCGGCCGCACCGCGCCGAGCCGCCTGCGGCGGAACCATCATTTAACCAAGTCCCTGCTAGATGGAGACCTCCGGTTCGCGCTGAGAAGGGAATTGCCGGATGCGTGATTTTGGTTTTGCCCGCGGCTTCCGGTTCGCGGCCCTGTTCGGCGTCATGCTCGCCTTGGCGGCGTGCGCCAACACCCCCGACCCCAATGCCCAAAGCGGCGCGGCAGGCCCGCCCGGCTCTCCCCAGGAATTCGTGGTGGCCGTGGGTGATCGCGTGTTCTTCGACACCGACCAGACCGACCTCTCGCCCCAGGCGCAGGCGACGCTGGAACGTCAGGCCCAGTGGCTGCAGCAGTACAATCGCTA
>JASBUY010000318.1 GCA_030147645.1 Aquabacter sp.
GAATAGGGGCCGATGGCGAACACCGCGTCCTCGCTCGCCTCGTGGGAGCGCATCTGCGCCCGCAGGCGCGCCAGCAGCACGGCGAAGCGGAACGGCTTGATGATGTAGTCATTGGCGCCCGCTTCCAGGCCCATGATGGTGTCGCTGTCGGTATCGTGCCCCGTCAGCATGATGATGGGGGCCTTGAAGCCGTTCTTGCGCATCTGGCGCACGGCATCGCGCCCATCCATGTCGGGCAGGCCCACGTCCATGATCACCAGGTCCACGGCGCCGTTCTTGGCGGCATCCATGGCCGCCTGGGCGCAGTCGGCCGGAATGGCCTCGAATTCGTCCTGGAGCGCGAGCTGCTCGATCAGCGCCTCGCGCAATTCCGGGTCGTCCTCGACCACCAGAATTTTCCACGCATTCGCCATGCAAACCTCCGTTACCCTGTTGGCCCTTGCGGGGCTTGCGGGCACGCGAATCGCGCAAGTACATCACGCTCGGGGATTCGCGCAAATTTGCCCAGTGAAACTGGACGTTAGGGGTATTATAATACGTTATGACCGCGCAACTTCCTGTGGGGATCGCCGAACTGAGGGTTCACCGCCTGCCGGGGACCCGCCATCGCGGGGTTCTGCTGGCGGGTGGTTTGGCCATTCCCGTGGCGCTGGGGCGCTCCGGCATCGGCTTCGACAAGCGCGAGGGCGACGGCCGCACCCCGGCCGGGGTCTGGCGCATCCTGCGGGTGCTCTATCGCGGTGACCGCGCGCCCCGTCCGGCCACCCGGCTGGCCGCCGCGCCCATCGGCATGGCCGACGGCTGGTGCGATGACCCGGAGGATCGTCGCTACAACTGCCCGGTGACCTTACCCTTCGCGCCCTCCCATGAGCGGATGAGGCGGGATGATGCGCTTTATGACCTCCTGCTGGTGCTCGACCACAACACCCGCCCCCGGGTGCGGCGCCGGGGCTCCGCGATCTTCATCCATCAGGCGCGGCCCGGTTACCGGCCCACGGAGGGATGCGTCGCGCTGGCGCCCGCCGACATGCGTCGCCTGCTTACCCGGCTGCGGCCGGGGGCGCGCATCATCATTTCGTGAGACCGCTACGGAAGGCGGCAAGACGCCGCCGGGGAAGGGGCGTGCTTTTCTTTGGAGAAAGTCCAATGATATAAATCGGTCATGCAGCCGAACGGCGCCGCGCCGGGCATCCCGGCGCAGGTGCAGCGGCAGGGGAGGAAAGCTGAAAAGGCGGCCTGGGAGGGGCGCCTGTCCACAGGCTGCGGCGCCAACCGGACACTCCGGGCGCCGTCCGGCCTGACGCCGTCAAGAGTGCCTCAAGAGTCCGTTCAGGATCCCGCCCTCGCTTTGGATGATATCCGACCCATGCCCATGAGAGAGTCGCGCCCCGTGTCCGTGGGGCTGTTCGTCACCTGCCTGGTGGATACCATGCGCCCCAGCGTCGGCTTTGCCGCCGCCCGCCTGCTGGAGCAGGCCGGGTGCGTGGTGAACGTGCCGCGCCAGACCTGCTGCGGCCAGCCGGCCTTCAATTCCGGCGACCGCGCCACCACCCGCGCCTTGGCCGAACAGACCATCGCTGCCTTCGAGACCTTTGATTACGTGGTGGTCCCCTCCGGCTCCTGCGCCGGCATGATCAAGAGCCACTATCCCGAGCTGTTCGTGGGCGAGCCGGACTGGACCTCACGCGTGGACCGCTTCTGCGCCAAGGTGTTCGAGCTGGTGTCCTTCCTCACCGACGTGCGCCACGTCACCCATGTGAGCGCCGCCTTCAACGGCACCGTGACCTATCACGACAGCTGTTCGGGCCTGCGCGAACTGGGCATTCAGGCCCAGCCGCGCGCGCTCCTGGCCTCGGTGGAGGGGCTGACGCTGACGGAGATGGCGGACAGCGACGTGTGCTGCGGCTTCGGCGGCACCTTCTGCGTGAAGTATCCCGACATCTCCAACGCCATCGTGGAGAAGAAGGCGGCCAACATTCTCGCCAGCGGCGCCGATACCCTTTTGGCGGGCGATCTCGGCTGCCTGATGAACATGGCCGGCAAGCTCCAGCGCGAGGGGCGGGCGGTGCAAGTGCGCCATGTGGCGGAAGTGCTGGCGGGCGTGGGCGACAGCGCCCCCATCGGCCAAGCACCCAGGACGGAGGGCCGTCGCTCATGAGCGTCCACATCACCTCGCCGGAGTTCAAGGAGAACGCCCGCAAGGCCATGGCCGACGCGCCGCTGCAGGAGGCGCTGGCCAAGGTGGGGCCGGGCTTCATCGGCAAGCGTGCCGCCGCCGGCGCCAAGCTGCCGGAGTTCGAGGCCCTGCGCGACAGCGCCCGCGACATCAAGAACCACACGCTGGCCCATCTCGATCTCTATCTGGAGCGGTTCGAGACCAAGGCGCGGGAAGCCGGCGGCCATGTGCATTACGCCGTGGACGCGGCGGAGGCGCGGGACATCGTGCTGCGCATTTGCCGTGATCTGGGCGCCAAGACCGTGACCAAGGGCAAGAGCATGATCTCCGAGGAGATCGCGCTCAACGATCACCTGGAAGCCAACGGCATCGAGCCGGTGGAGACGGATCTGGGCGAATATCTGATCCAGATCCGGGGCGAGGGGCCGTCCCACATCATCGCCCCGGCCATCCATCTCAACACATCGCAGGTGGTGGGGGTTTTCGGGGGGGTGGATAGTGATCTGCCGTGTGTGTGGATGTTGTGGGAACCTACCGCTTTGCTGGCAGAAGCGCGCGGAAAGCTGCGCGAGCGCTTCCTCGCCGCCGACGTGGGCATCACCGGGGCCAACTTCCTGGTGGCTGAGACCGGCACCTCGATCATCGTCACCAATGAGGGCAATGGCGACCTCACCCAGACCTTGCCCAAGGCGCACATCGTGCTCGCCTCCATCGAGAAGCTGGTGCCGACGTTGGAGGACGTGAGCCAGTTGCTGCGGGTGCTGGCGCGCTCGGCCACCGGACAGGAGATGAGCGTCTACACCACCTTCTCCACCGGACCTCGCCGCGCCAACGATGTGGACGGGCCGGGCGAATACCATGTGGTGATCCTGGACAATGGCCGCTCCGGCATGCTGGCCGGCCAATTGCGCGAGATGCTCCGCTGCATCCGCTGCGGCGCCTGCATGAACCATTGCCCGGTCTATCATGCGGTGGGCGGGCATGCGTATGGCTGGGTCTATCCCGGCCCCATGGGTTCGGTGCTCACCCCCTCGCTGATCGGCATCGACAAGGGCCGCAACTTGCCCAACGCCTCCACCTTCTGCGGTCGGTGCGAGGAGGTGTGCCCGGTGCGCATCCCCTTGCCCAAGCTGATGCGCCATTGGCGCGAG
>JASBUY010000290.1 GCA_030147645.1 Aquabacter sp.
GCCGGCATCTATTACGGCGCGCAATATGGCGGCTCCACCACGGCGATCCTGCTGAACCTGCCCGGGGAAGCCTCGTCCGTGGTCACCGCCATCGACGGCTACAAGATGGCGCGCGCCGGGCGCGCGGGCGTGGCGCTCGCCACTGCCGGCATCGGCTCGTTCGTGGCCGGCACCATCGCCACCTTCCTCCTGTCCTTCTTCGCTCCGGCCCTGGCGGAATTCGGCCTGCTGTTTGGTCCGGCGGAATATTTCTCCCTCATGGTCCTCGGCCTGCTGATGTCCGTTGTCCTGGCGCGCGGCGACGTGCTCAAGGCGGTCTGCATGGTGTTCGTCGGCGTGCTCGTGGGCCTTGTGGGCCAGGACGTGCAGACCGCCGCGCCGCGCTTCAATTTCGGACTGACGGACCTCTCCGGCGGCATCAATTTCGTCATCGTGGCCATGGGCCTGTTCGGCATCGGCGAGCTGATCCGCGACCTGGAGAATCCCGAGTCACGCACCGTCATCCGCACCACCCTCGCCTCGCTCATCCCATCGCGCGAGGACTTCCGCCGCATGACCATGCCCATCCTGCGCGGCACGGGCATCGGCTCCCTCTTGGGCCTGCTGCCGGGCAGCGGCGCGCTGCTCGCGGCCTTTGCCTCCTATGCGGTGGAAAAGCGCGTGGCGAAGCCGCCGGAAGGCTTCGGCAACGGCGCCATCGAGGGCGTGGCGGGGCCGGAGAGCGCGAACAATGCGGGCGCTCAAACCTCTTTCGTACCGCTGCTCACCCTCGGCCTGCCCGCCAACGCCGTCATGGCGCTGATGGCGGGAGCCCTCATCATGCAAGGCATCCCCCCAGGGCCGACGCTGATATCCGAGCATCCCGACCTGTTCTGGGGCGTGATCGCCTCCATGTGGATCGGCAACCTCATGCTGCTGGTTCTCAATCTGCCGCTGATCGGACTCTGGACCCGGCTTTTGACCGTGCCCTTCGCCTATCTCTATCCCGCCATCCTGGTTTTCTGTCTGGTGGGCGCGTTTTCACTGAACAACAGCGTGTTCGACGTGTGGCTACTCGCGGGTTTCAGCCTGCTGGGCTACGTGTTCTCGCGCCTTGGCTGCGATGCCGCTCCGCTCATCATGGGCATGATCCTCGGGCCGCCGCTGGAAGAGACCTTCCGCCGTGCCATGTGGGTGGCAAAGGGCAACCCGACCATTTTCGTGGAGCGGCCCATCTCCGCCATCCTGCTCGCCGCATCCGTGCTGATGCTGGTGGTGATGGTGATGCCCAAATTCGGCGCCGTGCGCGACGAAGCCTTCCAAGAATAACCCGCGCGGGGCGTGACCGCAGGTCGCCGAAGGACACCATGCTTCAATCTTCCAAGCCCCATGTCGCCGTCATCGGATGCGGCATCGTCGGCGCCTGCAGCGCCATCGCTTTGCTCCAGACCGGGTACCGCGTCACGCTGCTGGAGCCGGGGGCGCCGGGCGGCGAGCAGGCGGCAAGCTACGGCAATGGCGCGTGGCTGAGCCCGGCCTCCATTGTCCCCATGTCCATGCCCGGACTGTGGCGCAAGGTGCCGGGCTATCTGCTCGATTCCGAGGGGCCGCTGGTCATTCGCCTGCGCCATCTGCCGCGCCTCGCGCCCTGGCTGCTGCGCTTCCTCAAGGCGGGGTCGAGCGTCCCCAAGGTGGAGCGCACCGCCCGCGCGCTCGCCACCCTGCTCGCCGATGCGCCGACCCGCCATCTCGCCCTCGCGCGGGAGGCGGGACAGCCCGACCTGATCCGGCAGGAAGGTCTCCTCTACGCCTATCCCGACCGCGCGGCCTTCGCCGCCGATGCCCTGGGCTGGCGCCTGCGGCGCGACAATGGGGTTGCCTGGCGGGAATTGGAGGACGACGACCTGCATGCCTTCGAACCGACCCTGAGCCCGCGTTATCGCTTCGGCGCCCTGGTCGAGGCCGGCGGCCATTGCCTGTCCCCCGGCGCCTATGTGGCCGCGCTTGCGCGCCATGCGCGGGCTTTGGGCGCCGCGCAGGAGCCCGTTCGGGCGCTGGGCTTCGATGTGGCCGGCGGCCGGCTCAAGGCCGTCCTGACCGATGCGGGCGCCTTTGCCTGCGACCATGCGGTGATCGCCGCCGGCATCCAGTCCAAGGCGCTCGCCGCCCGCGCCGGCGACCGCATCCCGCTGGAGAGCGAGCGCGGCTACCATGTGGAGATCGCCCATCCGCCGCTGGCGCCGCGCATCCCGGTGATGCCGAGCGACGGGAAGATGGGGAACACCCTCACCTCCGGCGGGCTGCGCGCGGCCGGGCAGGTGGAGTTGGCGCGCGCGGACGCCCCGCCCGACTGGCGCCGCGCGGCCATTTTGCTGCGCCATCTGCTGGCCACCTATCCCGAACTCGGAGACGACCCTGCTCGGCTGGTGGTGCGACGCTGGCAGGGCAATCGCCCCTCGACGCCCGACGGCCTGCCGGTGATTGCACCGGCCAGCGCGTGCCGCGACATCATCTATGCCTTCGGCCACGGCCATGTGGGGCTGGCGGCCGGGCCGATGACCGGCGCCATGGTGAAGAAACTCATCGTCGGCCTGCCGCCGCCCATCGATCCCGCCCCGTTCGCCGCCACCCGATTTCACTGACTGTCCCGGCTTGCCATGACCAAAACCTGCTGCCCGCCCATCACCCCGCTGCCGCCCTGCGAGGACCGCGCCTGGACCCGCAAGGCCATCGCCCTGCTGCGGGGCGATGCGCGACGGTCCGCCGATACCCATCTGGTCAAGCCGGTGTTCCGCGGCCTGACCGGCATCTCCATCTATCTGAAGGATGAATCCACGCATCCCACCGGCAGCCTCAAGCACCGGCTCGCGCGCTCGCTGTTCCTTTATGGCATCTGCAACGGCAATATCCGCCAGGGCACGACGCTGGTGGAGGCCTCCTCCGGCTCCACGGCAGTCAGCGAGGCCTATTTCGCCCACCTGCTCGGCCTGCCTTTCATCGCCGTGATGCCGCGCAGCACCAGCCAGCAGAAGATCCATGCCATCGAGCATTTTGGCGGCCGCTGCCATTTCGTGGACAAGCCATCGGAAGTCTATGTGGCGGCCGCCCACCTCGCGGCGGAGAGCAGCGGCCACTATCTCGACCAGTTCACCTATGCCGAGCGCGCTACCGACTGGCGCGGCAACAACAACATCGCCGAATCCATCTTCGACCAGATGGAAGGCGAGCCCGATCCGGAGCCGGAATGGGTGGTGATGAGCGCCGGCACCGGCGGCACCAGCGCCACCATCGGGCGCTATATCCGGTACCACAACAAGGCGACGCGCCTGTGCGTGGTGGATGTGGAGCATTCCGCCTTCTACGCCTCCTATGTGAGCGGCGACCGCAACGCCACCTGCACCACGCCCTCGCGCATCGAGGGCATCGGCCGCCCGCGCGTGGAGCCCTCCTTCATTCCGGGCGTGGTGGACCATATGATCAAGATCCCCGACGCCGCCTCGCTCGCGGCCATGCATGTGTTGTCGCAACGGCTGTTCCGCCGCGTCGGCGGATCGACGGGGACCAATTTCTACGGCCTGTGCTGGGTGGCCGCGTCCATGATGGCGGAAGGGCGCACCGGCTCGCTGGTCTCGCTGATCTGCGACAGCGGCGAGCGCTATGCCGGCACCTATTACGACCCCGACTGGCTGACCCGCAGCGGCATCGACATCCAGCCCTACAAGGAGCGCCTGGAAGCCTTCCTGGAGACCGGCGATCCGCGCCTCATGGACGCGGCCTGATTTCGCGGATTCATGCCATCCCTGCCCGGCACCGTCAGATCTTCGGCGCCGGCAAAGCGAGTTCCTGGGTCATCCATTTCGCGAACATGCGGACCGAGCGGCGCGCCTTGGCGACGCGCGGGAAGACCAGGTAATGCCCCACATAGCGCACGTCCTGCGCCCGGCCCGCGAGCGGGGCCACGAGGCGGCCCTGCGCGATCTCGCGCTCCGCGAGGCGGGTGGATTCCAGCGCCACGCCCATGCCGTCCACCGCCGCCGCAATGGCCATGAAGGAGCGGTCGAAGCGTGAGCCGCGCGGCGCGGGGGGCGCGGTGTCGTTCACCTGGAACCAGTTGTTCCAGCGCACGCGCTTGTTGTCGCTGTCGATGAGTTCCGCAGCGAGCAAATCGCGGACCGACTGGATGCGTTCGGCAAGTTCGGGCGCGCAGAGCGGTGTGACCGTCTCCTCGCCCAGGGGAATGACGATGAGGCCTTCCTGGCGGGGCGGGCCGTAGCAAATGTCCGCATCGAATTCGTCATGCTCGAACCGGGGATAATCGACGCCCGCCGAGAGCCGCACCTCCAGCCCCGGCAGGCCCGCGAGAAGCCCGCGCAGGCGCGGCAGCAGCCATTGCGCCGCCATGGAGGGCGCGCAATGGAGCCGCAACAGGTTGCCGGAGCGCGCGCCCACGGTCTCGATGCCCTGGCGCATCTCGTCGAGCCCGGCGGAGACATGCCGCATCAGGGCTTCGCCCGCCGCGTTCAGATAGACCGCGCGCCGCTGGCGTTCGAAGAGCGGCGTGCCCATCAGGCTTTCCAGCTTGCGCACCGCGTGGCTCACCGCGCTCGGGGAAATGCTCAGTTCATCGCTTGCCGCGCGGAACGAGCCCGTGCGGGCCGCCGCCTCGAAGGCCTGGAGTGCGGAGAGGGGAAGGCGGCGCATGGGATGATCCTGGGGCGAAGGCTGCGGCGGCAGGCGAATAGGTGAACACGATTCATCCAAACGCGCAATTTTTGTGTTTTTCAGGTGACGGGAGGAGGGGCAATCTCGCTTTTGCCAGAGCGTGGCAAGGCACTCCTCCCTGACAGGTCCCTGCCGCGCCTCTGTCGCAAGTGTGAGTTTGCGTGGTGCGACCGGCCTGCCTTGCAGGCTGGTCGGCGCGCACTCCGATAAAAACGGTTTGAGGGACGGAATGCTTCTCAAGGACAAGACCGCCGCCATTTCCGGCGCCGCCAGCGCGCGCGGCATCGGCCTCGCCACCGCCAAGCTGTTCGCCGCGCACGGCGCGCGCGTCGCCATTCTCGACATCGACGAAGCCGCCGCGAAGCAGGCCGCCGCCGATCTCGGTCCGCAGCATCTCGGCGTCGCCTGCGATGTCGCGAACAAGGCCTCCTGCCAGGCTGCCGCCGACACCGTCATCGGCGCCTTCGGCCATATCGACATTCTCGTGAACAATGCGGGCGTCACCCAGCCGGTGAAGACGCTCGACATCGACGAAGCGAGCTGGGACCGCATCCAAGACATCAATTGCAAGGGTGTGCTGTTCCTGAGCCAGGTCTTCATCCCCCACATGCAGGCCCGCAAGAGCGGCTCCATCGCCTGCATGTCGTCCGTCTCCGCGCAGCGCGGCGGCGGCATTTTCGGCGGACCGCATTATTCGTCCGCCAAGGCCGGCGTGCTCGGCCTCGCCAAGGCGATGGCCCGCGAGTTCGGCGTGGACGGCATCCG
Source organism: Aquabacter sp. (assembly GCA_030147645.1). Lineage (GTDB taxonomy): Bacteria > Pseudomonadota > Alphaproteobacteria > Rhizobiales > Xanthobacteraceae > Aquabacter. Next base: position 5,467 of record JASBUY010000290.1, read on the forward strand.
CGTGAATTGCGTGACCCCCGGCCTGATCCAGACCGACATCACCGGCGGCAAGCTGACCGACGAGATGCGCCGCGAGATCCTGAAGGGCATCCCGCTGAACCGGCTGGGCGATGCCTCGGACGTGGCGGGCATCTATCTGTTCCTCGCCTCCGACCTCTCCGCCTACGTCACCGGCGCCGTCATCGACGTCAATGGCGGCATGCTGATCCACGGCTGAGGGCGCCTCGCGCGGATCAATCCGCGCGCCGCCAGCAGGACCGTCACAGGCAGGGGCGCCGCCGCGTCCCCTCCCCCCGCGACAGGAGACCCGTGCCATGAGCACAGCTTCCATCGGCCACAACATTTCGCTCGAACGCCGGGCCTGGAACATCCGCCGCCACGCCCTGCTCATGGGCGAGGTGCAGGGACAGGGCTATATCGCACAGGCGCTCGACATCGCCGACGTGCTGGCCACCGCTTATTTCCATGCCATGACCTTCCGGCCCGACGAGCCGGACTGGGAGGGCCGCGACCGCTTCCTTCTCTCCAACGGCCATTATGCCATCGCCCTCTATGCGGCGCTGATCGAGGCCGGCATCATTCCCGAGGAGGAGCTTGAGACCTACGGCTCCGACGAAAGCCGCCTGCCCATGTCCGGCATGGCGAGCTACACGCCGGGCATGGAAATGTCGGGCGGCTCGCTTGGACTTGGCCTGTCCATCGCGGTGGGCAAGGGCCTCGGCCTCAAGCGCAAGAACTCCGACAGTCGCGTCTACACGCTGTTCTCCGACGGCGAGCTGGATGAGGGCTCGGTGTGGGAGGCGATCATGTCCGCCGCCCATTACAAGCTCGACAACCTGATCGCCATCGTGGACGTGAACAACCAGCAGGCGGACGGCCCCTCCACCGCCGTCATGGCGTTCGAGCCGCTGACCGAGAAGCTGGAAGCCTTCGGCTGGTTCGTCCAGCGCGTGGACGGCAATGACCTTGCCGCCGTGCGCGACGCCTTCGACGCCGCCAAGGCCCAGATGGGCAGCGGCAAGCCCAGCATGATCATCGCCGACACGCTGATGGGCAAGGGCGTGCCCTTCCTGGAAGCGCGCGAGAAGAACCATTTCATCCGCGTCGAAGCCCATGAGTGGCAATTGGCGCTGGCCGCTCTCGACGAGAGGAAGCCGTCATGAAGCCCGCACCGCAGAGCGCACCGGCCGGGGCGGCCAAGCCGCGCCTGACCACCTCGGCGATGATCGCCTCCATCGCATCCGAAGGCCAGCGCACCAAGCCCGCGCCCTTCGGCCATGCGCTGAATGCCCTCGCCAGCGGGGATGCGCGCATCGTCGGCATGACGGCGGATCTCGGCAAATATACCGATCTGCACATCTTCGCGCAGGCCCATCCCGACCGTTTCTACCAGATGGGCATGGCCGAGCAGCTGCTGTTCGGCGCCGCCTCGGGGCTCGCCTCGGAAGGCTTCACGCCCTTCTGCACCACCTATGCGGTGTTCGCCTCGCGGCGCGCCTATGACTTCATCCACCAGACCATTGCGGAGGAAGACCGCAATGTGAAGATCGCCTGCGCCCTGCCCGGCCTCACCTCCGGCTATGGTCCCTCCCACCAGGCGACCGAGGATCTCGCGCTGTTCCGCGCCATGCCCAACATGGTGGTGATCGACCCGTGCGACGCGCTGGATATCGAACAGGCCGTGCCCGCCATGGCCGCCCATCAGGGCCCGGTCTATATGCGCCTGCTGCGCGGGCAGGTGCCCCTGGTGCTCGACGAATACGGCTACACCTTCGAGCTGGGCAAGGCGAAGATGCTGCGCGACGGCTACGAGGTATTGTTCATCTCGTCGGGCATCATGACCATGCGCGCGCTGGAAGCGGCGAAGGCGCTGGAAGCGGACCGCATCGATGTGGGCGTTCTGCATGTGCCGACCATCAAACCGCTGGACACACAGGCTATTCTGGCTGCCTGCGCCAAGCCGGGGCGGCTGGTTATCGTGGCGGAAAATCACACGGTGAATGGCGGCCTCGGGGAAGCGGTGGCCGGCTTGCTGATGCGCGAGGGGGTTCATCCCGCCTACCGCAGGATCGGCCTGCCGGATGAATTCCTTGCGGCGGGCGCGCTACCCACGCTGCATGATCGCTACGGCATTTCGACGGAGGCGCTCTGCACCCAGGTGCGCGCATGGCTCAAATAGTCTGACGGCGACGGCAGCCCCCAAAAGAGGGGCGCCGCACGGGAGGAACGACATGAAGAGGATCGGGTTCGTCGGCCTTGGCTCCATGGGCCTGCCGATGGCGACCAATCTGTCGGCGGCCGGTTTTACCGTGACCGGCTTCGACGTGCGCGCCGAGGCGCGAGAGGCCTTCGCCGCGGCCGGCGGGGGCGCGGCCGCGCATCTTTGCGATGCGTTCGCGGGGCAGGATGCCGCCGTGCTCATGGTGGTCAATGCCGCGCAGGCCGAGGACATTCTGTTCACGCAGAACGCACTGGCGCAGATGGCGCCTGGCGGCATCGTCATCCTGATGGCCACCTGCCCGCCGGCCTCGGTAGCGGCGCTTGCCGCCCGTGTCGAGGCCACCGGCCGCGCCCTCGTGGATGCGCCGGTCTCCGGTGGCGTGGTGGGCGCCAAGGCGGCGAGCCTCACCATCATGGCCGCCGCGCCCCGCGCGGTGTTCGCGCAGGTCAAGCCCGTGCTCGACGCCATGGGCTCCAAAGTGGTGTTTCTCGGCGAGACGCCCGGCCAGGGGGCGACCGCCAAGGCGGTCAACCAGCTGTTGTGCGGCGCCCATCTCGCCA
>JASBUY010000354.1 GCA_030147645.1 Aquabacter sp.
GTCGCGACGCGCGGTGTCACGCCAGATCGTTCTCACCCACGGGGCTTGGGGCGCCCCCGGCGCCGGCGTCCTTCTTCGTCTCCGGTTTGAGTTTCACGTGAGCGGGCGGCTTGCGTTCGCCGGGCTTTCGGGCATTGGGCACAGGCTGGGGCTTTGCGTCTCTCTTCATGTCGGCCTCCGGTGGATCACAAGGGCCAAACGCCCGGGGAGCCGTGGTCGTTCGGCTTGAGGAGTCAGAATCCCCACCGATACCAGCCCCGGTCCGGATCGATGCAGGTATAACCCGCGAAACATTGAGGTGTGTCGCGTGCGGGCACCCACTGGGGCTTCAAGGCTTGGCCCGGCATGCAGAATCGCAGGGTGGAAACGTAGCGATCGAAGGTCGTCGGCGAGGTGTCCATCACCACGCCCCCTTGGCGGCTGACCAAGGCCTGAACGGCCGCGCATGTCATCTTGTAGCTGGCGGGTCGCGCCATGGCCGGGTGCGCCACGCTCACCAGCGTCAGAGCCAGCAGAGCCGTCTTTCGCATTTTATCCTCCCTCCGACCGAGCAACCTGTACCGCTTTCGCACAGGCCGACCCGCCGACCCGCAGCAGAAAGCCGCGCTCCCTCCGGCGGGTTCCAGCATCGGAACCGACGGGAGTGTACGTCTGGGCGTTTCCCCATAAGGAGCGTCTCGATATGCTCGCGCTCATGCAATTGCCCGTGCCCCACACAACCCGCTCTGTCACGTCTTCCGACGGCGTCCGGCTGGCCGTCCGCGAATGGGGTGACCCCGCTGGACGACCAGTCCTATTCATCCACGGCTATGCGCAGACCGGCCTGTCCTTCATCCGGCAAGTCCAGGCGCCGGAGCTTGCCCATCTGCGCCTCGTCACATTCGATCTGCGCGGCCACGGTGCGTCCAGCAAACCATTGGACGCGGAAAACTATAACGTGGGCCAGCGCTGGGCGGGGGATATCGCCGCCCTGATCGATCAATGCGCGCTCTCGGAACCCGTCCTTGTCGGTTGGTCCTATGGCGGGCGGATCATGGCCGATCATCTCGTGGCGAACGGAGCCCAAAATCTCTCGGGGCTCGTTTTCGTGGATGCCATCACGGAAAATGCCCGCCACTTCTATGGCTCCTGCAACCGCCTCATGAAGCTGATGGGTGACGCCGACCTCGCGACCTCAATCGCGGCCACACGGGACTTCCAGCGGGCCTGCACGCTCCACCCGCTCGACCGAGATGTCTTCGAAACCCTTCTCGCGGCCGCCATGATGTGCCCTCCCGAGGTGCGCGCAGCCATGGCGCGGCCCGCGGACTACGGCCATGTCCTCGCCGAAGCTCACCTCCCCGCCCTTGTCGTCCATGGCGCGGACGACGCGGTGATCGCCCCGGCAATGGCGGTGCATCTCGCCGGCCTTTTGCCTCAGGCACGCTTGGTGATGATGGAAGACACCGGCCACGCGCCCTTCCTGGAGCAGGCGGAATTCTTCAACGCCCTGCTGGCGGATTTCGTCAATCATCTTTGACACACATGCGCACCGGGGAACCGCTCCCCCAACAAAGGAGTTGCGACAGCGCCGAAAATGCGGCGACATCTTGGCTCAGCGGTCCGTGGGGCCTTGAAGAGGACGTGTCATGCGCTTGATCAAAGGGACGCTGATGGCCCTGGCGGGTTGTGCCATGGCGGGACTGGCGAGCGTGCCAGCCCAAGCTCAGAACCAGTATGACATTTTCGGAGGCCTGTTCAGCTCACCCTTCGGATCGCCCTTCGGCATCACGGCGGGCACCTCCCCCATTCCCCGCCAGTTGGTATCGTTCGACGCCAAATATCCCGCCGGCACGATTGTGGTGAACACCAATGAGCGGCGGCTCTATTATGTGACGACGCCCGGCCAGGCGGTCATGTATGGCGTGGGTGTCGGGCGCGACGGCTTCCAGTGGTCGGGCGTCAAGGTGGTCTCGGCCAAGAAGGAATGGCCGTCTTGGACCCCGCCCGCCCAGATGCTGAAGCGTCGCCCCGATCTGCCCCGCTACATGCCCGGCGGCATCGATAACCCGCTCGGCGCGCGGGCTATGTATCTCGGCTCCAGTCTCTACCGCATCCATGGCTCCAACGAACCCGAAACCATCGGTCAAGCGGTGTCGTCCGGCTGCATCCGCATGACCAATGAGGACGTCACCGACCTCTATAATCGGGTGAAGGTCGGAACGAAGGTCTATGTGCTGAGATAGGGTCTCCAGGGGCTGTGATGCCCGGCCCGCTTCCCCTCTCCCGCTTGCGGGAGAGGCTCGGCAGAGGGAGCACGGGTGAGAGGCATGCCCGCAAAGACACTTGCCGCTCAGGCGCGCGCCTTCGCCCCATAAACCTCGTCGGCGCGGGTCTCAAACGCATCCGCAAAGCGCCGGAAGGCGGCATCGAACATGGCACCCATCACAAGACCGAGCGTGCGCGATCGGAATTCATAGGAGATGTGGAATTTCACCTCGCAACGCCCGCCCTCGACCGCCCGGAATTCCCAGCGATTGTCGAGGCGGCTGAAGGGGCCATCCAGATATTCCACATGGATGACCAGGCGCGGCCGATCCAGCGTCACGCGCGAGGTAAAAGTCTCGCGGATCAGCTTATAGGCCACTGTCATGTCGGCGACGAGGATTTCAACACCCTCATCGCTGCGATTGCGCCGCCGCACCCGGAGCGCCTGGCACAACGGGACGAATTCAGGATAGCGCTCCACGTCCGCCACCAGATCGAACATGTCGGCGGGGGTGTGGGCAACCACTCTCGCGCTGGAAAAGGCGGGCACGACTTCAGGCCCGGCCGAGCTTGGCGTCCCGCGCCGCACGCAGGCGCGCGAAATCATCGCCCGCATGATGGGAAGAGCGAGTGAGCGGGCTGGAGGACACCATCAGGAATCCCTTCGCAAAGGCCACCGTTTCGAAGGCCTTGAATTCGTCCGGCGTCACGAAGCGTTCCACCTTGTGGTGACGGCGGGTGGGCTGGAGATATTGACCGATGGTCATGAAATCCACTTCGGCCGACCGAAGGTCATCCATCAGCTGAAGCACCTCGTTCCGCTCCTCGCCGAGGCCGACCATGATGCCCGACTTGGTGAAGATGGAGGGGTCCAGTTCCTTCACCTGCTGCAGCAGGCGCAGCGAGTGGAAATAGCGCGCGCCGGGTCGCACAGTCAGATAGCGCCCCGGGACGGTCTCGAGATTGTGGTTGAAGACGTCGGGACGGGCCTCCACCACCACCTCGACCGCACCCGGCTTCCTCAGGAAATCGGGGGTCAAAATCTCGATGGTGGTGCGCGGGCTTTCGGCCCGGATGGCGCGGATGGTGCGCGCGAAATGCTCCGCGCCGCCGTCCGAGAGATCGTCCCGGTCCACCGAGGTGATCACGACATGGGAGAGACCGAGCTTCGCCACCGCAGACGCCACCTTTTGGGGCTCGTCGACATCCAGAGGCCCAGGCAGACCGGTGCGCACATTGCAAAAGGCACAGGCGCGCGTGCAGGTGTCGCCCATGATCATGAAGGTGGCGTGCTTCTTCTCCCAGCACTCACCGATATTGGGGCATCCTGCCTCTTCGCACACGGTATGCAGGCCGTTGGCCCGCACAATGTCCGCAGTCTGCGACCAGCCCGCCGAGCCGGGCGCCTTGACGCGGATCCAGTCCGGCTTGCGCAGCACCTCGTTCTCAGGGCGATGCGCCTTTTCGGGATGGCGAGGCCTGTTCAGCGTATTGACGACCGTGACCATGGAACTGCCGTGTTCGCGCGCCGCAGCGCTTCCTGATTTCCGTTTAGCTGGGGCGGCAGCGCGCGTCGAGGCCGCCGCGCGCACCCCTGCCTTGAGCCAAGCGAAGCGGGCGCCCCGGAGGACGCCCGAATTCGGTCAAGCTTTGACCAGCGGGACCTTGGGAACATGGCTGCCCCCGCCCGAGCCACCGCCCTTCGGCGGCCCGCCCTTGGAAGGCGGACGGCCCTTGCCCGGAGCCGGGCGCGAGGACTTGGCGCGCGAGGGCTCAGCCTTGCGGCGCGGAGCCCGCTTGCTGGCCGGCACGATCTTGTCGGGCTTCGGCGTAACCGGTCCCTCTGGGAAGGCGAAGCCGAGCTTGGAGCCCTTTTCCGTCTCCTCGACCACCACCCGCACATGCCCGCCGGACTTGAGGCGGCCGAACAGGACTTCGTCCGCGAGCGGCGTCTTGATGAATTCCTGGATCACGCGCGCCATCGGACGGGCACCCATCTGCTCATCATAGCCGCGCTCCACCAACCAGGCGGTCGCGTCGTCAGAGAGTTCGATCGTCACATTGCGGTCGGCAAGCTGAGCTTCCAACTGAAGCACGAACTTCTCGACCACCTGGCCGATGATGTCCGGGGTCAGATGCGCGAAGGGGATCACCGCATCCAGTCGGTTGCGGAATTCCGGCGCGAAGGTCCGATTGATGGCCTCCACGTCGTCGCCCTCACGCTTGGAGCGCGTGAAGCCATAGGCCTCCTTGGAGAGGTCCGCCGCACCCGCATTCGTCGTCATGATGAGGATGACGTTGCGGAAATCGACCGACTTGCCGTTATGGTCCGTCAGCTTTCCGTGGTCCATCACCTGCAGCAGGATGTTGAACAGGTCCGGATGGGCCTTCTCAATCTCGTCCAGCAGCAGCACGCAGTGGGGCGTCTGGTCGACGCCGTCGGTCAGCAGACCGCCCTGATCGAAGCCGACATAGCCGGGAGGCGCGCCGATCAGCCGCGAGACCGTGTGGCGCTCCATATATTCCGACATGTCGAACCGCAGCAGGTTCACCCCGAGGGTCGAGGCAAGTTGCTTCGCCACCTCGGTCTTGCCGACGCCCGTGGGTCCCGAGAACAGATAGGAGCCAATGGGCTTTTCCGGCTCCCGCAACCCGGCGCGCGCCAGCTTGATGGATGCGGCCAGCGCCTCGATGGCCTTGTCCTGCCCATAGACCACGCGCTTCAGCGTGCTTTCCAGCGCGGCCAGCACTTCGGCATCGTCCTTGGACACGGTCTTCGGGGGAATCCGCGCCATGGTGGCGATGGTGGCCTCGATCTCCTTAAGGCCGATGGTCTTCTTCCGCCGCGCCTCGGGCAGGAGCATCTGGGCCGCGCCGCTTTCGTCGATCACGTCGATCGCCTTGTCCGGCAGCTTGCGGTCATGGATGTAGCGGGCTGACAATTCCACCGCAGCCTTGATGGCCTCGTTGGTATAGCGCAGCTTGTGATAGTCCTCGAAATAGGGTTTCAGCCCTTTCAGGATCTCGATGGAATCCGGGACCGTCGGCTCCGCCACGTCGATCTTCTGGAACCGGCGCACCAGGGCGCGGTCCTTTTCGAAATACTGGCGGTATTCCTTATAGGTCGTGGACCCCATGCAGCGCAGCGAGCCCGACGCGAGCGCGGGCTTTAAGAGGTTGGAGGCATCCATCGCCCCGCCCGAGGTCGCACCGGCGCCGATCACCGTATGAATCTCGTCGATGAACATGATGGCGTTGGGATAGGCCTCGATCTCCTTCACCACCTGCTTCAGGCGCTCTTCGAAATCGCCGCGATAGCGCGTGCCGGCGAGCAGCGCGCCCATGTCGAGCGAGAAGATGGTGGCAGTGGCGAGCACCTCCGGCACATCGCCGTCGATGATGCGGCGCGCGAGCCCTTCGGCGATGGCGGTCTTGCCGACACCGGGGTCGCCCACGAAGAGGGGATTGTTCTTCTGGCGCCGGCAGAGCACCTGGATGGTGCGCTGGATTTCCTTGTCGCGACCGATCAGCGGGTCCACCTTCCCGTCCGCCGCCTTGCGGTTCAGGTTGATGCAATAAGCGTCGAGGGCGTCCGCCTTCTTCTTCCCGTCTTCGCCGGACTTGGTCTCGGTCTCGTCGTCCGATCCGCGCACGGGGCGGCTCTCGGACATGCCGGCCCGCTTGGCGATGCCGTGAGAGATGTAGTTGACGGCGTCATACCGCGTCATGTCCTGCTCCTGCAGGAAATAGGCGGCATGGCTTTCGCGCTCGGCGAAAATGGCGACGAGCACGTTGGCCCCCGTCACTTCCTCGCGACCGGACGATTGCACATGGATCACCGCGCGCTGGATGACGCGCTGGAAACCGGCGGTGGGTTTGGAATCATCGCCACTTTGCTGGATCAGATTCTCGAGCTCCCCGTCCACATACTCGACGAGATTCCGGCGGAGCTTTTCGAGGTCCACATTGCAGGCCCGCATCACGGCGGCCGCGTCCTGGTCATCCACCAGGGAGAGAAGCAGATGCTCGAGCGTGGCGTATTCGTGGTGGCGCTCGTTGGCGAGGGCCAGGGCGCGGTGAAGCGACTGCTCAAGACTGCGGGAGAACGTTGGCATCTACACCTCTATCCCGTGCCGCGCCGCCAGAAACCGGACTTTCCCGTCCTTGCGACGTGCACGCGTTCCCTAAGACTTTGTACCGCCCCCCGTCCCGCGCAAGTCCCCAGCCTGCGCAAGCCCCGCTGCATTCCCACCGGCGCCTGTTACGGCGCCGTCATTTTTTCTCCATCACACATTGCAGAGGATGTTGGTGTTTGCGCGCGAAGTCCATCACCTGCGTCACTTTTGTTTCGGCGACCTCGTAGGTGTAGACGCCGCACTCGCCCACGCCGTGATTATGGACGTGCAGCATGATGGTGTTGGCTTCCTCGCGCCCCTTGTTGAAGAAGCGCTCCAGAATGTGCACCACGAATTCCATGGGCGTGTAATCGTCGTTCAGGAGCAGCACGCGATAGAGGTTCGGGCGCTTGGTCTGCGGCTTCGTCCGCGTGATGACGGCTGTGCCCGGATTGCCCCCGCCACGCCGTGGCTTTCCCGGGTCCGAGGACAGGACCGGCGCTTCAATCGCCCGGGTGGCCCTTAAGACCGCAGGGGTAAATGGGACAAACGCACCCGGAGCGCGGATCGGCTCGATCGACGCAGGCTCCGGCACGCTGGCTGACTTTTGCTTGAGATGGGTCATTGGCAATTCTGGTCGCCGGATTTCAAGCGACGAGGCCCGTCGCCCCGCCGCTTCGGCGATTGCCAAAATAATAGGAACTGGATCGCCAGGATGCCAGTCTAGGCGGGCCGGCGCGGCGGAATTTCGCGGGGTCGGCACGCATGACGCAGGGCGCTAGGTCCTGCTCCGAACCCGCGAGCCCTAAGCGCAAACATGAGCCGCCCGCTCTCGCGATCGGGCGGCTGCTTCAAGAAGAGGACCGGCCTGCGCCGGAACTCCAGTAATCAGTGCGCCTTGGAGAACAGGCCCTCGTAGGGCTTGTAGGCATCCTTGGCGAGATCGGAGTACAGACCGTTGATCTTGGTCATCTCCGCCACCAGAGCCTCATAGGCGCTCTTCAGATAGCCCTGCTGGATCTCGACCGCCTGCTCGAAGGTCTTCGCGCCGAGCAGCTTTTCGAGAGTCGAGGTGCCGAGCTCGAAAGAGCTCTTGGTGTAATCGGCGACTTCGATCGCGATGGCCTGCGCGCTCTTGGACCACGTGCCGAAGCTCTTCATAGCAAGGTCCATATTGTCCTTGCCGAGCTTCTGCATCTCTTCAACGCTTTGCATCTGAACCATTTTCAACTCCCGTTTGACTTTAAGCCCACGGTCCCTGAACCCGGCGAGCCGGCGGGCCGTTTTCCCCGCTCAAGTTGCATATTATGCAGCGCACCATTTTCGTCAAGATTTTTGTGCACCGCACAATTACGGAGATGTGAGGGTTTACGGCTTGGTAACCGCGGACTCCTTACCTTCGAACCAGTCACCTCGCGCTCCGAGCTCTTCCCGCGGCCCTGCTGCAGCGCCGCGGAACGGGCCATGGGCGGTTCACCCCGCGCTGACACGGGACATTTTTCATGCGATTGGCGCTGGCTCACGGCACCCTTTCGAGCAAGGTCCTCGCGGCTGCGCTCGCCCTCAGCTTCTGCCTGACGGCAAGCAGCGCGGATGCGAAGCCTAAAAAGCAGGCCAAGGCCAAACCGGCGGCCACACGCACCGCCTCGAACACCACGTCTTCGGATTCAGGCTGGCTGCGCGGCCAATCCGCGATCATCATCGATGCCAATACCGGCCGAGTTCTCTACGAGCAGAATGCGGACACGCCGCTGCACCCGGCATCGGTCACGAAAGTGATGACCCTCTATATGCTGTTCGAGCAGTTGGAGGCGGGGCGCATGCGGCTCGATACGCCGCTCACGGTATCTGCCTTCGCAGCGTCCCAATCGCCCTCCAAGCTCGGCCTGCGGCCCGGCGCCACCATCGAGGTGGAAGACGCCATCAAGGCTCTGGTCACCCGCTCGGCCAATGACATCGCGGTGGTGATCGCGGAAGCCATCGGCGGCTCGGAAGCGAATTTCGCAACGCTCATGACGCGCCGCGCCAAGGCCCTTGGAATGGACAACAGCCAGTTCCGGAATGCCTCGGGGCTGCCGAACAAGGGTCAGATCACGACCGCTCGCGACCTTGCGACGCTCGGCATTGCCATCCAGGACCGCTTCCCGCGCTACTACAAATATTTCGCGACCCGCACCTTCTATTATCGCGGCCAGGCCATAGCGAACCACAACCGCATGTTCGGCCGCATCGAGGGCGTGGACGGCATCAAGACCGGCTACACCAATGCTTCCGGCTTCAATCTGCTGACCTCGGTCCATACCGACGACAAATTCGTCATTGGCGTGGTGATGGGCGGGGCAAGCGCGGCCTCGCGCGATACCCGCATGGCCAATCTGATCACTGGCAATCTTGATCGCGCCTATGCCGGTCGCCGCACGGCGCCCCGGGCGACCGAGGTGGCCGCCGCTGCACCGGCTCCCGTGCCCGCGCCCGCCCCGGAACGTGCGCCCCCGGCAGTTGCCCCCCTGCCCGCTCCTCAGCGGATGGCCTATGCGCCGGACCCGGTGACCACCGCCGCCATTCCGCCTCGGCCGGCCCCGGGCTCCAACGATCCGATCAAGCCGACGGCGGTCAAGGTGACCACAATCGCAAAGCCGGTGATGCAGGCGATGCCCGCGCCCACCTTCTCGGCCGGTCCCACGCCGCCCGCAGCGTTGGCGCAGCCGAGCGCCCCCGCTCAGGCGCAGCCCGCCATGGTTCAGGCCGCACCGCCCGCTCCACAGCCCGTGGCGGCGGCCCTCCCGGCCAGTCAATTGCTGCCGCCGCTTCCCCAGGCGGCTCAACAGCCGATCCGCACCGCGTCCGCCGGACCCGTCGCGCTTCCCGACACGCTTCCCCCGGTGGCCCAGCCGACCAGCCGGCCCGCGCCTAAGGCGGAAGCCGTCAGCCACAAGTCGGGCTGGATGATTCAAATCGGTGCCTTCGGCGCCGCGAAGGAAGCCAAGACCCGGCTTGATCAGGCGCAATCCAAGGCGAAGACTGCCCTGGGTGATGCCGAGCCTTATGTGGAAACCGCCAGCAAGGGTTCGTCCACCATTTATCGCGCGCGCTTCGCCGGCCTCAGTGAAAAAGACGCCAAAGAGGCCTGCCGTTTACTGCAGCGCAATGATTTCGACTGCATGACTATACGGAACTGATGTGGAATGCGGCGAAAGAATCAGCGATGTTTGCTCAGGATGACGTCCTTGGCTTGGTTGACACGCGCTGCGAGATAGTCGGAACCGCCATGATCGGGGTGGAGCTTCTTCATCAACGACCGGTGCGCCCGGCGAACCTCGGCCTCGCTCGCCCCTGGGGCAAGGCCAAGGATCTCATAGGCCTCCTCCTCCGCCAGCGCGCTGCGGCTCGCAGCTTCTCCGCCGCCCCCCCGACGCGCGTCACTCTCAGCGTGTTCACGCCATGCGGGCGCCCGGCGGTCGAGATAAGCTTCGATTAGCGCCAGCGACTGAACGTCCAGAGAGGGACGAAGCGCGAGGATTTCCTCCAAGGAGAGATCGTCCAGCTTGCGCCCCGCATGCTGCCCGGCGAGGACAGTGCCGGACAGAGCCCCGCTGCGATGGTTCAGCTCCATATCGAACCAGGATGACCGCACCCGAGAGACGCGCGGGGGGCGCTTGTAGAGGGAACCAAATCGCCCTCCGGACCGGCCCAGCATGGCAAGACCCACGACTGCAAGGCCAGCCGCTGGCAGGAAGCGCCCTGTCGCTGCAAGGGCAATGGCACCCAAAATGCAGGCCCCAGCGGCAATTTCCATGAGCCGCCCCGCTAGGATCCGCGGCCCGGACTTTTTCCAGAGATAAAACAGGTAGAGCAGCACACCGAGAACGGCGGCATCGGCGATCAGATTCAAGGCGCGCGGTCTCCCATGGCGGAGAGGAGGCGCTGGGCACCGGCCTCGCGGGACGAAGTGAGGGCGGCTTTTCCACCGACGGCAAAGGCGGCAACGGCGCGCAACAGGGCGGCGAGTTCGGCGCCGGCACCGGGCGCAAAGCGACACCATGCACCGCCGGTCAGGCGCGCCATTTCCCGAAACACTGTTTCCACTCCCGGCTTGGTCCCTTCCTGAAACAGGAAAAGCTTCAGGCCGAGCACGCCAAGCTCGCCGGCGACCTCATACAGGGCCTCCGGGGATTCTTCCACGGCATCGCCGACGAACACGGCGGCGCGCAAGCCGGTGCGTTCCCCCTCTTGGCGAAGATGTGTGAGCACCCGCCGGATCTGGGTCGCGCCGCCCTCGCAGGAAATGCTGCGCATAAGTCGGCCCAAGTCCGCCGCTTCGGACACGAAACGCGATGCGCGGCATTCGCCCGCGCCGCGATAATAGATGAGTTGGACGTCGAGACGGCCGAAGCGAATAGCGGCAGAGAACATCTCCGCCTGAAGCTCCTGTGCAAGGTCCCAACTGGGCTGCCGAGAAAAAGTTGCGTCCAGGGCGAAGGCGAGTTTGCCCCTTTCGCTGGCGGCTGCCGGCACCCCGACGTCCCGCGCGGCGTTAAGAAAAGCGTCGATCTCCCGCTGCGACGAAGGCGGGGCGGAAGGCAACTCAGATTTGATACGACGCTGCACACGCACGCTCCGGTGGGCCGAGCCCTCGCCCTAAGTCCTTGAACATAAGCACGAGATTTGCCCGCACAAGGAGCCCGCATTGCCAAAGCCCGACGCGCTCAATAGGGTCCGGCCGCTAAAAACGCTGGGAGGCGCCGTATGAACCAGAACCCCACACTCATCGACTCTCCCGAGCAATTACGCGCGATGGTGAAGGTCCAGCGGGGCAAGGATCACAAGATCGCACTTGTCCCAACCATGGGGGCGCTGCACGAGGGGCATCTTGCCTTGGTCCGTCAGGCGCGCAGCCTCGCCCAGACTGTCATCGTATCCATCTTCGTCAATCCGACGCAGTTTGCGCCAAACGAGGACTTCTCGCGCTACCCGCGAACCCTGGACCGCGATACCGAGCTTTTGGCGGGGCTCGCCGACGTCATTTATGTGCCGGCTGTTGACGCCATGTACCCTAAAGGCTTCGCGACGAAGATTGTTCTTGAGGGGCCGGCCCTTGGGCTGGAAAGCGATTTCCGCCCGCACTTTTTCTCCGGCGTTGCCATTGTGGTTTCGAAGCTCTTCCTCCAGTCGGGCGCGGACTATGCCTTGTTCGGCGAGAAGGATTATCAACAGCTCAAGGTGGTGACGCGTCTCGCGGCCGATCTGGATATTCCTATCCAGATCGTTCCCGGGGAAACCGTGCGGGAAAGCGATGGCTTGGCCCTGTCCTCCCGCAATCGCTATCTCTCGCCGGACGAACGCGCGATCGCTCCTGTGATTCATCAATCGCTGGTGCAAGCGGCAGCAGACATCCGCACGGGCACAGAGCCCGGCATCGCGACCGAGCGGGCCTCAAAGGCGATCAGTGCGGCGGGCCTGCGCGTCGATTATGTGGCGGCCCGTCACGCCGAAGACCTTTCAGCACCAACGCCCGGCGTGCCGTTGCGTCTGCTGGCTGCCGCCTGGATCGGCGGGACGCGCCTGATCGATAATGTCCCCGTCTGAATGCCCCAAATTGCAGCGCTGATCGACAGCATTTCGCCGACTTATAAAACAACGCGCGACCTATGGCGCTGGTAAGGTACTTCTGTACTATACAGCGCCAACATAAGAGATGGCGAAGCCTGCGACCACCAGCATGAGCCCCACAATCAGGACCGTCAGAACACGACCTGTTACAACGCCTTGGCGGGCCTGGGGGGCCGGCTTTGCCGGCTCACCCGGTTGGCCGGACACATTGGGCCCGCGAAATTCAGCGTCCTGGCGGCTCTCGTTTTCCACTTGCATGCTCGATCTCCCTGTTCATGCGAATGAAAAACGTCAAACCGAACCAGATTGTTCATCTTGACCTCGTTGCCGTTCCCCGCGACGATTTCCGTGCGGGGTCCGGTGCGTTCCGCGATTGTTTTTGTGTGTGTTTTACAGGTTGCCGAAGAGAATGCTGCCGATTGTATGTCAGTTTGCGATTGCGGCGGCGGATGAGCGCTCATGAAATTAAGTCATGAGAAAGCGCTCATCGTCGCGTGCTTTGCCATATCAGCCACCATATTTACGACATCCCTCACATACGTTGTATTTGACAGAAAAAACACCATAGAGAAGCATTTTCATCGGCTGGAAAACGGCAGCGCCATTTTGGCCGAGTTTGTCGGCCAAGCAATATCCGGTATCGATCAGGTTCTGACCAAGAGCTCGGCCGACCTGGCGCGCACCGGCGGCAAGGTTGATCCGCAGACCATTCAATACAAATTTTCCGATTATGCGACCGGCGTGACAGGTTTAACTACCGTTTTTGCGCTTAATCCCGATGGGAAAGTCATTGCGAATTCCCGTTTCAAAGATCAGCCGACCAACGTATTTTCCGATCGGCGCTATTTTCGCATGGCGCTGGAGGGCAAGCCCGACAAACTCTATATCTCGGAAACGGTGGCGGGCCGTGTCCTCAATCGGTGGCAGTTTTTCGCGAGCAGACCCATCGAATCCGAAGGCGGGGAACGTCTCGGCGTCATGTGCGCCTCCATCGATACGTCCCTTTTCGAAAACGTTCTGTCCACCTACCGCCCGGATACCGGCATCGTCATTTCCCTGCTGACGGATGATCTGTTTCTGGTGGCGCAGGCGCCCGCCGATCCCAAGGCCTATGCACAGCCCTACCGACATAGCGCGGCGCTGGCGCGCTTTGTGTCGCTCGGCATACCCTTCCTGGCGCAAGAGGGGCACACCTTCACCGGCCATGACCAGAGCCTCGCTGTCTTGCGCCGCCTGCCGAATCTTCCCCTGATCCTCGCCATTGCCGTGCCCACCGAGCAGGCCTTGGCGGAGTGGCGCACCCATGCAACCGCCATGCTGTCTCTCGCGGGGCTGATGAGCGCGCTGGTCATCGGAGTCGGGATTGGCGGCGCGCGGAGCCTGCGCCGCAGCGAGGAGGTGTCGACCCTGCTCGACACCATGTTCACCCAAACCCCCGCCTGCATTGCCATTTCCAACGTCAATGGCGCGTTGATCAAGTCGAACGAGAATTGGTGGAGCCTGTGCGACATGTTCGGCGTGCCGCACGAGACGCGCGCCGATGTGTTCGCGAGCCTCCGGCACGCCATCCGCATCGGGGGCGACCACGGCCTGACCGCCCGGTTGGAGAAGGCGTTGCGCGACCTGCAACTGGTGTCCGCGGGCTTGAAATCCAGCGCCGCCCTGGAATTGCGCTGCGTGCAGAACGAGGCGGACCGCTATTTTGCCGTGACCGTCACCCGCATCGATGTCGCGCCAAGCGAGAGCGCCGAGGGGTTTGCGATCCTGGTCATGGACATTTCCAAGCAGCGCGCCCTCGAATTGCGGCTGCGCTCTCAATTGGTGCTGGATTCCAGGACCGGCCTGCCCAACCGCGAGGGCTTCCTGGCTGCGGTCGCCGAGCCCCTGGCTGCTGCGGGCGACGAGGACTGCCTGTTCGTGTTCGACATTGTGGGCCTGTCGGGGCTGAAGGAAATTCGCGGGTTCGAGGTGAGTGATGAGGCCTTCTCCGCCGTTGGCGCGCAATTGGCGAAGTTATCCGCCCTTGGCTGCATCGTCGCGCGGACCGACAGCGAGAAATTCTGCGCCTTCGTCGCGGGAACGGCGCTGGGCGCGGTTCCGGAGGCGCGGCTCGATGCGCTGGTGGCGCATCTCGCGCGTGAATACCCCCTGACCGGACATACGTTCCATGCCCGGATGACGGTGGGCGCGGCGCGGGTGGGGACGGTCGGGCGGGATGCGGAGCGGCTGCTGCAGGCGGCGGAAATCGCGCACGGCCTTGCCCGGCGCCGGGGGCTGGGCTCGTCCGCCTTCTTCAATGCGGAAGTGGAAGCCCACGCGCGCGAGCGGGTAAGGCTTTATGAATCCTTGCAAAAGGCCATCAGCAATCGGGAGCTGACACTCGAATTCCAGCCCAAGGTCCATCTGCGGTCGGGCGAGATTATCGGCGCGGAAGCACTGGTGCGCTGGTTTCATCCCATTCACGGCCCTCAAAGCCCGGCGGACTTCATCCCGATCGCCGAGGAAAGCGGCCTCATTCTTCCGTTGGGAGAATGGGTTATCAATGAAGTGATGGATTTCCAGCGGGCCTGGGCGGAAGAGATTCCGCAGGCCGCGCCGCTGCCGATTTCGCTCAACGTCTCCCATGCCCAGTTCGACCGGGCGGACGTTCCCGAGACGCTGCGGGCGGCCGTGATGCGCGCCGGGATTGACCCGGCCTTGGTGATAATTGAACTCACAGAAACCGTATTCAGCCGGGAAATTGCCGACACAGTGGGGAAAATCAACGACATAAGAGAGATGGGATTTCACGTCTCTTTGGATGACTTTGGCACGGGTTATTCCTCGCTTAGCTACCTTAATCTCATGAATTTCGACGAGCTGAAAATCGACGGCTCATTCGTGCGCGCCATCGGCACCGACCTCGTCTCCCACTCCATCGTCGACATGACGCTCCGGCTCGGCGGGACCCTCAATGTGGCGATCACGGCGGAGGGGGTGGAGACCGAGGCACAGCGCGAGGCGCTCATCGCGCTCGGGTGCCAGACCGGCCAGGGCTACCTCTTCTCCCGCTCCGTGCCGGGGGCCGAACTGAAGGCCATGGTGCGCGAGGGACGGCGGCTCCTGCCAGAGCTGTTGTTCTGAGGCTGCCCTGCCAAAGGATTCATGAGCCGACAAAAAAGCCGAGGCTCCGCCCATTCTGCGGAACCTCGGCCTGATATCCGACAGCCTTCCAAAGACCTCGCGAGGGCCTCGGCCGCTCCGTCCGCAGGATGCGGGGCGAAGCGGCCGGCGGCGCAAGTCTCTTCAGTGCAGGATCTGTGAGAGGAACAGGCGCGTGCGCTCGTGCTGGGGGTTGGAGAAGAAAGCGTGCGGCTCGTTCATCTCGATGATCTGGCCGGCATCCATGAAGATCACCCGGTCGGCCACCTGCCGGGCAAAGCCCATTTCGTGGGTGACGCACAGCATGGTCATGCCCTCATTGGCGAGGGAGACCATGGTGTCGAGGACCTCCTTCACCATTTCCGGGTCCAGCGCCGACGTCGGTTCGTCGAACAGCATGATGCGCGGGCGCATGCACAAGGCGCGCGCGATGGCGACGCGCTGCTGCTGGCCGCCGGACAATTGACCGGGATATTTTCCGGCCTGTTCCGGGATCTTCACCTTGGCCAGGAAGTGCATGGCCAGGTCCTCGGCCTCCTTCTTCGGCATCTTTCGCACCCACATGGGCGCGAGCGTGCAGTTTTCCAGGATGGTGAGGTGGGGGAAGAGGTTGAAGTGCTGGAACACCATGCCGACCTCGCGGCGCACCTCGTCGATGCGCTTCAGGTCATTGGTGAGCTCGATGCCGTCCACCACGATCCGGCCCTTCTGGTGCTCTTCCAGGCGGTTGATGCAGCGGATCATGGTGGACTTGCCCGACCCCGAGGGGCCGCACACGACGATGCGCTCGCCCCGCCGCACGGACAGGTTGATGTCGCGCAGGACGTGAAAGTCGCCATACCACTTGTTGACGCCGATCAGTTCCACCGCCTGTTCGGGGCCGTCCTGAAAGCTCTGGGAAGCCTGATTTTGAAGAGTCATGATGCTCCCCCTCAATGACGGTGGCTGCGGTCGAGACGCTTTTCGAGCGCCATCGAATAGCGGGACATGCCGTAGCAGAAAACGAAATAGACGATGCCGGCGAAGCCGAATCCCGTGAACAGGGTGGTCGGCGTCGCCCAGTTGGGATCGGTGAAGGCCGCGCGCAGGATGCCGAGCAGGTCGAAGATCGAGACGATCAGCACCAGCGTCGTGTCCTTGAACAGGCCGATGAAGTTGTTGACGATCCCCGGAATGACCAGCTTCAACGCCTGGGGCAGGACGACGAGGCGCATCATGAAGCCCGAGCGAAGCCCGAGCGCCATGGCGCCCTCATACTGGCCCTTGGGGATCGCCTGGAGGCCGCCGCGCACCACTTCCGCCATGTAGGCGGAGGCGACCAAGGCGACGCCCACCAGCGCGCGCAGCAGCCCGTCAATGGTGAACCGGCCGGGCAGGAAGAGCGGCAGCATATAGGTGGCGAAGAACAGCACCGTGATGAGCGGCACGCCACGCCAGAACTCGATGAAGATGATGGAGCTGTATTTCACCAGCGGATAATCGGAACGCCGCCCCAGCGCCAGAAGGATGCCGAAGGGCAGCGACACGGTGATGCCGGTGACCGCGATCACCAAGGTCACCAGCAGACCGCCCCACTGGCGCGTCTCCACCGGTTGAAGACCGAAATCCAGATCCACCGCCAGCAGGATCAGCGCCAACACGCCGAACAACTTTAGCACTGTAGCGGCCACGGAACGCCGCTCCCCCCCGAAGAAGGGGCAGACCAGCATGCCGATGCCGGCGGCGATCAAGGCCACCAGCACAAACTGGACCCAGAAGCCGACCCGCAGCCCGGCGACCCGCGCGAGGCCAAAATCGAGCCCGGTCCAGCCCAGGATGAAATTGCGCAGATCGAGATCGCCCCCGGTGAGCAGCAGGAAGGCAATTACCGGATAGATGCCGAAGAAGGCGATCGCATTCGCCCGCTTGAACGGCGCCTTGGGCACCAGCAGCGGCACGAGAAGCACTGCGCCCATGAAATAGACGACATTGACCCGCCAGCGCTCGGCCTCCGGATAGAAGCCGTAGAGGATCTGGTTCCATTTGGCCCAGATGAAGGGCCAGCAGGCGCCGACGGGGCGACCCACATTTTCCGGAAGGCAGGCATCGCGCCCGGTGCCGGTCCACACCGCATCGAGCTCGAAGAATTTGACCATGGGCGGAATGACCACCCAGAATAGCCAGATGCCGAACAGGGTCAGCAGCACCTGCCCGACCGAGCCGAACAGATGGGCGCGCGCCCAGCCGATCAGGCCGCGCGTGGAGGTCGGCGCCGGCTCCTGCGGTTTCAGCTCGGGCGGCGCCACATAGGCGAAGGTGGAGGGAGTCGCGGGCGTGCTCACGGGCGCCTCCTCACCGTTCCACCAGCGCGACGCGCTTGTTGAACCAGCCCATCAGCGCCGAGGTGATGATGGAGATGATGAGATAGACCGCCATGGTGATGGCGATGATCTCGATGGCCTGGCCGGTCTGGTTGAGGGTGG
>JASBUY010000364.1 GCA_030147645.1 Aquabacter sp.
CGAGGTGCGGGACATGGTGGAGGTGCGCCTTTTGAACGAGGGCTTCTGCGCCCGCCTCGCGGCGGAGCGGGCCGAGCCGGCGCAGATCGCGGCGCTCGCGGCCAATGTGGAACGGGGCGCCGAGGCGGCGGCGGAGCGGGATGTCGCCGCGCTCATGGCCCTCGACCGGGAATTCCACAGCGCGATCTCCGTCGCCGCCGGCAATCAGGTTCTGGGGGAGTTCCTGAAGAATCTGCACGACCGGGCGCAGCGGGTCTGGTTCGTCTCCCTGCGCGCCACCGAGCACCACAGGCGGGTAGTGGACGAGCACGCCGCCATCGTCGCCGCCCTCGGCTCACGCGATCCGGAGGCCGCCGAGGCGGCGGCCCGCGCCCATATCCGGTCGTTCGCGGACAATCTCAACCGGCAGCTTTAAGGCCGATGCCGTCCCCGGCGTGGTCCGCCGGGGACGGTCGCGGCGACTGCGGGGCGCCGGCAGCCGAGGCTGCCGGCGGATGGCTCACGCCGGGTCGAAATAATGGATTTCCATCAGGATGCAGCCCTTTTCCGACTTGAAGGGGCCATGGAAGGCGCCCGGCGGGCGCACCGCATAGGTGAAGGGCGCGAAGGATTGGCCGCCCTCGCCCTTTTCGTCATTGCCCACGGTGAGGTCGCCCGAGACCAGGAACACCTCTTCCCAATAGTCATGCACGAAGGGCTTGGTGGTGAACTCGCCGGCATCGAAGCGCAGCAGGCGGGTGCGCGACCCGCTCTTGTTCACCTCGTCCAGGGCCCCGGAGAGGATTTTCTGCTGGATGCCCTTGGGATAGCCGGGCGGCACCTCCCACCCCGTGGCGAGGTCGAGGGTGTGGAACTCGTCGTGGATCTTGTTGATGGGCATGGGGAAATCCTTTGCTCAAATCATTCGGCGGCGCGCGCGGGAGCGGCCGAGACCTCATCGGCGAGGTCGTAGCCCGCCAGCATGCGATCGAGCAGCGCGCCGGCGCCGGCCCAGTCATAGGTGCGGAAGGAGTGGCCCTTCACCACGAAGCTCGCCCCCGCATAGAACATCTCATACTGGGCGTGGCGCGAGGCGAATTCCGAGCCCACCGCGTCCCAGGCGAGCTTGTAGAACTTCACTTTCTCCTCGGCGCTGGCGGCCGGGGATTGCTGGGTCTTGGCGATCAGCGCGGCAAGTTCGGGATTGTCGTAGTCCTGCACCGAGGAGGGCAGCATGATCATGCCCCCGCCCGCCAGTTCGCGCAGCGTGGTGATGACCTTGCCATAGACCTGCTGGGCCAGCGTCTGGGCGGCATAGAGGGTGTGGCGGTCGGGCACGAAATAGCGCCCGTAATGGCTGCCCTTGGCCTCCATGGCGGCGACGAAGGCGTCCACCATGCCCGCTTCCGCCGTCAGCTGGCCCAGCGTCTCGCGCACCTGGGGGAAATTGGTCGTGCCGTTGATCTCGGTAATGCGCCGGGCGATGCCGAGCAGGAATTTCAGCTTCACCGAGAGGCGGATCTGGGCCTGATAGTTCTGATAGACATGGGCTGGCGTGCCATGGAACTGCTTGGCCGTCATCTCGATGCTGTCGGCGACGAACACCCGGTCCCAGGGCACCTTCACGTCGTCGAAATAGAGCACCGCGTCATTCTCATCGAACCGGCTCGCCAGCGGATTGTCGAACACCGAGGGCGCCGCCGCCTCATAGGATTTGCGCGAGAGGATCTTCAGGCCCTTCGCGTTCATGGGAATGGCGAAGGAGACGGCATAGGGCTCGTCGCCCTTCTGAAGCGGCTGGATGCAGGTGACCAGCACTTCATTCGCCATGATGCCGCCGGTGGCCAGCATCTTGGCGCCGCGAATGGTGAGTCCCTCCGCGTCCCGATCCACGATGCCGGCTGACAGGAACGGGTCCGCCTGCCCCGCCGCGCTCTTGGAGCGGTCGGCCTGGGGATTGATGATGACGTAGGTCAGATAGAGGTCGTTGTCGCGGGCATAGCGGTAATAGTCCGCGAGCGCGCGGGCGCGGGCGGGGTCATAGGCCTCGAACACGTCGAGGCCCATATACATGCCCGAAATGCAGGAGGCGACATGGTCGGGCGCGCGGCCGAGGAAGCCGGCATGCAGTTCGGTCCAGGCTTCCAGACCCTTGCGGCGGGTTTTGAGCGCCTCATAGCTCTCGGGCAGTTCCCAGATGCGGTTGGCGCGTGTGCCGGTGTCGGTCTCGAAGGTCATCAGCGCGCTGTTCTCCGGCGCGCTGTGGAAATCGAACATCTGGCCCACCGAGGCGATGGCGCGGCGGAAGGCGGGGTCGGTGGTGGCGTCGGCGACGCGCCGCCCGTCGAGATAGATCTCGCGCCCGTCCTTCAGGCTCTCAATATGCTGGGCTCCGGTCTTCACCATGGTTTTTGATCCTTCTGGACGTGCGGCGGATCAGCGATCCGCGCCGGAGGCGAGGGCGTGGTAGCGGCCGCGAAAAAAGATGAGGGGATCGCCCGTCTCGGGCGAGGAAAAGCGCACCACCCGGGCCAGGAAGATCTCATGGTCGCCCCCGTCATGGCGCGCATAGGGCTCGCACTCGAAATGCGCGATGGCCCCGGCCAGAAGCGGCGCGTCATGCAGGCTCAGATGGTGCTCCACCTGGTGCCATTTGTCTTCCAGCGCCCGCGCGAAGCGGTTGGACAAATCCTGCTGGTCCTGCCCGAGAATGTGGATGGCGAAGCCCTTGGCCGCGCGCATGGCGGGCAGCGAATAGGCGGAGCGCGCCACCGAGAACAGCACCAGAGGCGGGTCCAGGGAGACGGAGTTGAAGGAACTCATGGTCATGCCCACGGCCTCGCCCTGCGCGGTGCAGGCGGTGACGATGGCGACCCCGGTTGCGAAGCGGCCGAGCGCGGCGCGAAAGGCGCGTGGGTCCATCCTGTCCGGGACCGGCGGCGCGGGCTCGGCAGTGCCTTGGGTCGGGTGTGAAAGGGCGGCCTTGGTCATGCGGCCTTCGGTCCTGAACTGGAGGTCTATTTATCTTTGTCACAAAGCTAATATCCGGAACTGCCTCCCGTCAAGCCGCCTTTTGTGGCTCGCGTTCATTCTGCGATTCACAAACGCGCAATCGTGTTCCCTTTTGGCAGACGCGGCCAAAAAGAACGGGTTCCATCAGCGCCCCGCACCCTCTATTGGGACAGCGTGAACTGGTGTCGGAGTATGGATCGATGGCCACAAAGACGCCCGGACCGAACGCCGGACTGCCACTGACGGCCTCACGCGCCGCGCTGCTGGTGGAGGGGTCGGACCAGGAGTTCCGCGAACTGGTTCACGACATGCTGGCGTTCGCCGCCGCGCTTCAGGATGTGCGCAACCGGCTGGGGCAGCTGATCGGCCTGTCCGGCACCCAATACACCATCCTCACCGCCATCGCGCGGCTGGCCCAAAACGCCCCGGAACTCGGTGTGAACCAGCTCGCGGAGCATCTCCATCTGTCCGGCGCCTTCGTGACCATCGAGGTCAACAAGCTGGTCAGCGCGGGCCTCGTCACCAAGGCGGTGAATCCGGAGGATCGGCGGCGGGTGGTGCTGCGCGTGACGAGCGAGGCCGAGCGGCGCCTGCATCTCATGGCGCGGGTGCAATGCCCGGCCAACGACATGCTGTTCGAGCCGCTGAGCGCCAAGGATTTCGGCCAATTGCGGGCGATCACCGCCAAGCTCGCCAGCACCGGTGAGCGCACCTTGAGGCTCATCGAGGCCTTGGCGCCGGGCGGCATGCTGCCGGAGATCGCGCAGACCGAAGCCGGCCCGAAACGCCGCCGGCGGACGACCCAAGGGGATGCGGCGCCCGATTGAGGCGGATGATGAGGCCATGTCCAGACGAAATGGGACCCGGTCCGCGTGAACGACAGGGGCGGAAGCAAAGAGACAGCGCGCCTCCCCGCTCACGGGCGCCTGAAATGGGCTTGAGCGCATTGCGCCGGCCCGCGCGCATCGGGCCGATTCTCTCGGAAGATCGTCACATCAGATCTGCGGCCCGCATGCGGGCCGCGCAGGCGCGCGTCAGTAGATGCCGGCGCTCGCGGGCGGGCGGGTCGTGACGGAGGCCGGAGGACGGGCCGTGCCGGAGGCGCTGGCCGGGACCGGGGAAATGTTCACCGGGCCTTTGGGCGAGGTGGAGCGGGTGCTGCCCGTGGTGGCCGGCGCCCCAGCGGCGGCATTGGTGGTGGTGGGGCGCACCTTCTTCTTCGGCGCGGCCGGCACCACGGCGGCAACCTTGGGCGCGCCGGGCTTGTCGTGGGCGATCAGCTCCGACACGGTCATGAACTTGTAGCCCTTTTCCAGCAGGGCATCGAGCACGCGGGGCATGGCCGCGACCGTGGTCGGGTGAATGTCGTGGGCCAGCACGATGGCGCCGGGGCGCACCTGCCGCATGATCTGGTCATAGACCGCGTTCGGGTCCCGATTCTTCCAGTCCAGCGGGTCCACCGACCAGTAGATGAAGCTCATCTGGTACTTGTCGATGATGTGCTGCTGGAGCGAGGCATTCATCGAGCCATAAGGCGGACGCAGATAGATCGGCTTCACGCCGGTCGCCTCCTGGATCACCGCATTGGTGTCCTCGATCTGCTTGTCGGCCGCAGCCACGGTCAGCTTGGTAAGCTGCGGGTGGCTCCAGGAATGGTTGGCCACCTCGTGACCGGCCGCCACCATGGCGCGCAGGATGGCCGGGTCCGCGACCGCGCGGTTGCCGAGCACGAAGAAGGTCGCCTTGATGTTCCGGTCCGCCAGCATCTTGAGAAGCTTGGGCGTGGTTTCCGGGTTTGGCCCGTCATCGAAGGTGATGGCGATATAGGGGCTGTCGGTCTGGATGGAATTATAGGCGCGCGGGCCGCGCGGCGCGGCGGGTGCGCCGAGGGCGGCCATGTCGGGCACCGGCGAGCAGGGGGGAACGGAATCCCCCTCCAACGGTGCGGCGGCGGCAGCGGCCGGAGCAGGCGCGGGGGGCGCCGCCATGGCGGGAAGGGAGGGCAGGCCGAGGCTTCCCGCGGACCCCTGTCCGGGACCCCAGAAGGAGACCGCGCCATTGGTCGCGGCAGCGGGGGCGGCCGCAGCCGCAGCTGGCGGCGCCGCAAGCTTTGCGGGCTCAGGCAGCGTGGCGGGCTTTGCGGGCGCAACAGGCTTGGCCGCCGCCGCAGCGGCCTGCGCGGCCTGTGCCGCCTGGGACTTCGGCGCGGCGTCCGCGTTGGTCTGGTCGGCCGGCGCCGTGTTCGGGAACAGCACCTGGGCAGCCACCAATCCCGTCGCCAGGACGACCGCCGCACATGCAGCCACTGTCACAATGGGTTTCACGGGCCGGGCCTTCTTTACCAAGATCGCAGATCACCCTTATGTCCTTGAGTAAGTGCATAAAGGGTGAAGAGCAGGAGCGCCACGTCTAATTGCGAAGGACTGCGTTGCTTTTGCGGCGGAACGGCCGAGCTCCCGCCGTCATTTGCCAAGGCGGCGCGACATTTGTTCTCACGCCACGCGCGGCGCGGCCCCGTCTGCCCTGAGAACCAGCGTCGTCCACCCTTCGATGGAGCGCCGCCGCACCAGCTTCAGACCCTGCGCGCGATAGGCGGCGAGCGCCGCATTGGCATGCGAATCCAAAAGCCCGGACAGGACGATGCGGCCGCCTGGCGCCAGCAGGCCGGACAGCGGCCGGGCCAGCCGCTTCAGCGGCGGCAGGAGGATGTTGGCGAGGATCAGGTCATAGGGACCTGCCATGCGCAAAGCCGGCGCATCGATGCCGGGCGCCAGAACGCAGGTCACGAAGGGCGCGGCGCCATTGGCGCGGGCATTCTCGCGCGCGGTGCGCACGGCGACCGCATCGATGTCGCCCGCCATGACCGGGCTGCGGGTCAGGCGCGCGGCGGCGATGGCCAGCACGCCGGTTCCCGTGCCCACATCGAGGATGCGGCGCGGCCGGGCGCGGCGCGCCTCCTCTGCAATGGCCGCAAGGCATCCCTGCGTCGTGCCATGGTGCCCCGTGCCGAAAGCGAGCGCCGCCTCGATCTCGATGCCGATGCCGTTGGGCGGGACGCGGTTTCGGTCATGGGAGCCGTGCACATGGAACGGCCCCACCCGCACCGGGGCGAGCCCCTCCAGCGAGGCGGCGATCCAGTCCTTCTCTTGTAAGGCGCCGAATTCCACCTCGGCGGCGAGGGCATCGCCGGCCGCCACCGCCACGAGGTCGCGCAGCATGTCGGCGTCGAAGGCGCTGCCCGCATAGGCCTCCACCGCCCACACGCCCTCGCTCTGCTCGAAATTCGCCACGGCCACCTCGGCGGGATCGAAGGTCTCGGCGATCAGGTCGGCGATGCGCCGTGCGTCGCGCTCGGCGGCGGTCACGCGCATGAAGTGGGTGGCGTCGTTGGGCAGCAGGCCTTCGAGCATCTTACATCGTCCAGGGCAGCATCAGCCCTCGAAGGCGCCGACCGCCTGGCCGGCCCCCTGGGCCCTGGCGGCATAGACCCTCCGCTCGGCCGCCGACAAGAGGCGCGTGACGCTTTCGCCGTCCGCCGGCGCCGTGGCGATGCCGATCGCATAGGCGGGAATCGTGTCGCAACGGCCGCTGCCGCTGGCGTCGATGCGCTGGCGCATCATGGCGGCCACATGGAAGGCGGCTTGGTGGGGCAGGCCCGGCGCCAGAACCGCGATCAGGTCCGTGTCGATGCGCACCACATAATCGCCGGTGCGCAGCCCCGCGCTCACGGCTTCCACCATCTGACGCAGCAGCGCGCTCGCCGCCTCGCGGTCGCGTGCCCGCACGGCGCCAAGCTCAATGGCGACCAGCAGAAGGGTGAGGGGGCGGCCGGTGGTGATGCTCACGCTGAGCAAATCCTCCAGCAGGGTGTCGAAGCGCGAGCGGTGGAAGGCGCCGGTCTCCTGGTCGTGGCGCACGCTCGCCTTCGAGAGCCGGATGGCGCGGGCGGTCGGCGTAATCGT
>JASBUY010000366.1 GCA_030147645.1 Aquabacter sp.
AGCCGGTGCAGCCGCCAGAAACCAACCCGCGATCCATATTCGTAGATGCTCTCCATGTTCATGTGGCGCTGGCCCGGCCAGGGCGCGGCGCCGACGATTTCGGAGAGGAAGGCTTCCGAGGCGGGGTCGCCATGAAGGATCGAATTCTCGCCCCCCTCCTCGTAATTCATGACGAACTGGACGCAGATGCGCGCCTCGCCCGGCCAGCGCGGATGGGGCGGCGTGCGCCCATAGCCGACAAGGTCGCGGGGATAGGAAGGGTCGGTCATGGATCAGGAGCCGCGATAGGTGGAATAGGACCAGGGGGAGCACAGGAGCGGCACATGGTAATGCCCCTCCCCCGCAAGGCTGAAGCGCAAAGGAACGGCATCCAGAAACGGCGGATCGCTCAACTGCGCACCGCGCGCGCGGAAATAGGCGCCGATGTGGAAGACCAGTTCATAGGTGCCGGCGGAAAAGCTCTCGCCCGAGAGCAACGGCGCATCGGTGCGCCCGTCCGCATTGGTGACGGCCCGCGCCACCAGGACGGAGCCGGAAGGGCCCAGCCGGTGCAGCTCGATGGCGACGCCGGACGCGGGCACTCCGTCCACAAGATCAAGCACATGCGTCGATAGCCGGCCCATGGCGGTTCCTTTTCCCTCGCTCCGCCCATAGAGCCCGATCCGGCCCGGGGAAATCAACCACTCATACGGCCGAGCCCCTGATCCCGGCGCCGACGGGAGAAGCCCCTGCCCCGTCCCGCCGAAGCTGGGCTATGGTGAGCGCGAAGCAGTTGCGAGGACCTTTCATGACCCCCACCGAGGCCAGCCGTCTCGATACGTTCATCGCGGAGCGCGCGGCGGAGCAGGTCGCCTTTTTGGCCGAACTGGTGAAGACCCCGTCCGACAATCCGCCCGGCGACTGCGCCGCGCCCGCCGCGCGCGCCGCCGAGTTGCTGGAGGGGCTCGGCTTCACCGTGGAGCGCCATGTGGTGCCGCAGGACAAGGTGAAGGCGGCGGGCATGGTGTCGGTCACCAATCTCATCGTGCGCCATCGCTTCGGGGACGGGCCGACCGTCGCGCTCAACGCCCATGGCGACGTGGTGCCGCCCGGCGAAGGCTGGACGCAGGACCCCTATGGCGCGGCCATCGTGGACGGCGAGATGTATGGGCGCGGGGCCGCCGTCTCCAAGTCCGACTTCGCCACCTATGCCTTTGCTCTCGACGCGCTGAAGCGCTCCGGCCTGACGCTGAAAGGCGCGGTGGAGCTGCATTTCACCTTCGACGAGGAAATCGGCGGCGAGGTGGGGCCGGGCTATCTGATCGCTGAAAAGCTGACCCACCCGGACTATGTGATTTCCGCCGGCTTCTCCTATGCGGTGGTGGTCGCGCATAATGGCTGCCTCCATCTGGAGGTGGAGGTGAAGGGCAAGTCCGCCCATGCCGCCCTTCCCTTTACCGGGGTGGATGCCCTGGAGGCGGCCACCGGCATCCTCGCCGCCCTCTATGCCTATCGCGACGGCCTCTCCACCACGGTCTCCAAGACCGAGGGCATCGGCTCGCCCCAGCTCACGGTCGGCCTCATCTCCGGGGGCATCAATACCAATGTGGTGCCCGACCGCGTCACCTTCCGCCTCGACCGGCGCATCGTCCCCGAGGAGACGCCCGAAGCGGTGGAAGCGGAGGTGCGCGCCGTCATCGCCGCCGCCGCCTCCGCTTTCCCCGACGCCCATGTCTTCGTGCGCCGCCTGCTGCTCGCCCGCCCCCTGGTGCCGGACGCGGCTTCGCTGCGCATCTCCGACCTGCTGCGCCACAACGCCAAGGACGTGCTGGGCGAGGAGATCCCGGCCAAGGGCGTCCCGCTCTATACCGACGCCCGCCTCTATGCGGAGGGCGGCTTCCCCGTGGTGCTCTACGGCGCCGGCCCGCGCACCATCGAGGAGGCCAACGGCCACCGGGCGGACGAGAAGATCCGCCTCACCGACCTCTCCGCCGCCACCCGCGTCATCGCCCGCACACTGGCGGACCTTTTGGTCTGATCGAGATCAGCGCCACCCCAGCGGTGGGCCGCTACCAAGAGGCTAATCAACCAGAGGGGACCAGGATGACCTTGATCCGCAACACCTACGGCAAAGCCCGCGTCCGCGTCCTGCGGGTCAAGAAGGACGGCGCGCACCATGAGGTGCGCGAGCTGACCGTGCAGGCGATGATCACCGGAGACTTCGACGCGTCCTACGTTTCGGCGGACAACGCGAAGATGATCTGCACGGACACGGTAAAAAACCTGGTTAACGTCGTCGCACGCGAGAATTTGGGCCTTGATACGGAGAAGTTCTGCGCCGCTCTCGCCGAAAAATTGCTCTCCACCTATCCCCAGGTGACCAGCGCCACCGTCACGGGCGAGGAGACCAAATGGGACCGCCTCTCCTTTAACGGCGCGGCCCATCCCCATGCGTTCGCCCTCAATGGCAACGGCACGCCCTTCGCGGAGGTTCGCGCGACGCGCGATGGGCAGGAGACCGTATCCGGTGTGACCGGATACACTTTCATGAAGACCACGGACTCCGCCTGGGACAATTTCTACAAGGATCGCTTCACGACATTGAAGGAAACCCGCGACCGCATCTGCGCCACCGCCATGGATGCACGCTGGACCTGGGCGCGCGAGCCGGCCGATTATGCAAGCGCCAACACGGCTATTCTCAACACGCTCGTCGAAGTCTTCGCGACCACGTTTTCGGAGAGTGTGCAGGACAGCCTCTACCGCATGGGCGAAGCCGCCTTGGCGCAGGTTCCCGAAATCGCCACCCTCACCCTCGCCTGCCCGAACAAGCACTATATCCCGCTTAATCTCGAGGTTTTCGGGCTTGATAACGAGAATGTCGTGTTTCTTCCCACCGACGAGCCCCACGGCCAGATCGAGTGCACGGTGGGCCGCTGACACGGCGCGGGGCGCTTCGCCGCCCCGCACACTTCAAATCTTCATGCGGATCAGCACCGAACCGACCTGGCTCAGCAGGCCGCTCGGGCTCGCCGCAAGGTCGTAATTCACGCTTAGATCGAGGTGTCCGGCCTTGATCCCGGTTAGACCGATCCCGGCAGTGTAAAGCCAGGGGGAGAGATCGAGCCCTTCGGTCACGAACACCCCGCCCCCGCCGGCATAGGCTGCACTGATTTCCACATTATCATTCAATGCGTTATAGCCGATCCCCGCATGCCCGGTCAGGGCCAGATGGTCCGACAGGCGATAGTTCGCCTTGATGCCGGCGGTCAGCATCAGTTCGCGGTAGGTCTGGGAAGCGACGGTCAAGTCCAGCGGCCCGGCGCCGCTTTCCGTATAGCCATCCGCCTGGACCTGGGCATAGTCCAGCCGCACCAAAGGCGAG
>JASBUY010000371.1 GCA_030147645.1 Aquabacter sp.
CCCGCTACGCTGGAACCGTGCGCGTCGATGAGAAAGCGCGTGCCCGTGCCATCCACCGCCTCGTCATAGCCGGCCAGGTGAATCTCCCCCACCAGCTCCATGGGGAAACGGTCGATATAGGTCAGGGGATCGAGCGCGTGATTGATGCTCGACACCATCACATTGTTCACGTCGAGCAAGAGCCCGCAGCCGGTGCGCGCGGCGATGGCGGCAAGGAAATCGATTTCCTCAATGGTGCTCTCGGCGAACAGGACATAAGTGGAGGGATTTTCCAGCAGCAGGCGACAGCCGAGAATTTGCTGGGTCTGGTCCACATGCGCGCAGACACGATCCAGGGTTTCCGGCGTATAGGGCAGCGGCAGAAGGTCGTTGAGAAATCCGCTCTCATGGGTGGACCAGGCCAGATGCTCGGAAAAGCTGGCCGGCCGGTAGCGGGCGATGAGGTCCGCGAGCCTCTTCAGATGCGCAAGGTCCAGCGGCCGCGCCGCGCCGATGGAGAGGCCGACGCCATGGAGCGAGAGGGGGTAGAGGTCCGCGATCGCCTCCAGATAGCGATGCGGCGGACCGCCCGCGCCCATATAATTCTCCGCATGCACCTCGAAGAAGCCGATGTCGGGCCGCTGGTCGAGGATCTCTTCATAATGCTGGGCCTTGAGGCCGAGCCCCGCGCGGGGCGGCAGGCCGTCGAGTTGGCGCACGCTTGGGCTCATGGCGGTGTCCTCCGGCCATTCGTTTGGGAAAAGGGAGGCCCGGCGAGGGCCTCCCTTTGTGGCTCAGCCCTTGAGGGGGGTGAGGGAGCCCATGTGATTGCCGGCCTTGATGGTGGTGCAGGTGCCCTTGGGCACCGCCTTCCAGGCATTGCCCTGGTAGTCCATGGTGGAGGTCCCGGCGCAGGTGGTGCCGGCGCCCGCCGCGCAATCATTCTGGCCCTTGAGGGCGACGCCGTAGCACTTCTCGTTGCCGACCATTTTCTCGGCCGGGAGGGGGCCGGCGACGGCAGCACCCGCCAGCGCGGTGACGAGCGAACCGGCGAGGGCGAAGGCGAGGGTCGAACGGGTCATGGATGTCTCCTGATGGCGTGTGGTGCGCACCGTCAGCGGCCGCACCCTCCCCATTCGCGACGGGCGGGGTCCGCGTTACAGGCAACGAGGTCACGAAATCGTGAGCTTGGCCGCCGCGGCTTTGGACATTGTTTCGCCCCCCGCGTAACAGGACGGGGGTCGCGCGCGAATAAGGAGAGAGCGTGAGCGGCAGGGACGAGGGGGAACTGGCCGATCTGCTGCGTGCGGGATTGGCGGGGGACGAACGGGCCTATGCGCGGTTTCTGCACCGCGCAGCCGGCCTTGTGCGGACCTATGTGCGCCGCCGGATCACCCATGGCGGCGTGGATGCGGAGGATGTTGTGCAGGAAACGCTGCTGGCCCTTCACCTGAAACGCCACACCTGGATGGCGGATGCGCCGGTTCTGCCCTGGATGTTCGCCATTGCGCGCTTCAAGCTGATCGACGCCTTCCGCCGCCGGGGCCGGCGCATCGAGGTGGATCTGGACGAGGTGGCCGAAACCCTTGCCCAGCCGGAAGAGGATCAGGCCAGCGCGCGCGACGTCACCCGCGCCCTCGACACGTTGGCGCCGGGCCAAAAGGCGGTGGTGAGCGCGATTTCCGTGGAGGGCCACTCCATCGCGCAGACCGCGCAGGCCCTCGGCATGAACGAAACCGCGGTGCGGGTGGCCCTGCATCGCGGCCTCGCCGCCCTCGCGCGGCGCTTCGGACGGACATGAAATGAAGACCGACGACCTGATCCGCGCCCTCGCCGCCGATGCCGGGCACCGCACCCTTCCCCAAGGGCGTACCTTTATGATTGCGGGCGGAGCGGCCATCGTTCTGGCGGCGGTGGTGTTCGCGATCACCCTCGGGCCGCGCCCCGACGCACTCCAGTCGCTGGACTCGCTGCGCTATCTGTTCAAATTCGCGGTCATGATCGCCTTGGCGGGGAGCGCGTTCGCCCTTTTGCGGGCGGGCGCGCGGCCCGAGGGCGGCGCGTCCGGTCTCTTGCTGTGGCTGGCGCTTGCCCCGCTTCTGCTGCTCGCCGGTGTGCTGCTGGAACTTTTCGCGGTGCCGAGCGCCGATTGGGCGCGGCAGATGATCGGCACCAACAGCCGAGTGTGCCTCACCTTCATTCCGCTCATCGGCATCGGGCCGCTGGCGGTGTTTCTCCTGGCGCTGCGCCATGGGGCGCCAACGCGCCTTGCGCGGGCGGGCGCCCTCGCCGGGCTGCTCGCGGGTGCGCTGGCGGGCGCCTTCTATGCCGCCCACTGTCCGGACGATTCCCCGCTGTTCGTGGCGGTCTGGTATTCGCTCGCCATTGCCGGCCTGTCCGGCCTCGGCGCGCTCCTCGCGCCCTGGATCGCCCGCTGGTAAGCGGCGATCCCATAAAAAAAGCCGGGCGCGAAGCCCGGCTTTGGAGACACGTGTCAGGTTCAGGCGTGGTGGCCGCGACGCGCCTCGGGCCCCCGCCCTCCCCGCTCAGGCGAACAGGGAGTCGATATCGTCCTGCGACACCACATTGTTGTCGGAGGAGAGAGCCGGGCCGTTCAGCAGGGCATCGTCGCCATCGCGCTCGCGCTCCTTCTTAAGGGCGCCGGCCATGCGATGCAGGTCGTCCTGGCCGCCCCAGATGGAGATCATGCGGGAAATGTGGTGTTCCACGAACTGCATGAGACCCACGACCTTGCTGATGCGCTGGCCGGTAATGTCCTGGAAGTTGCAGGCTTCGAAGATCTGGACCGCATTGTCGTGGATCTCGTGGGCAAGGCCCTTCTGATCGTCCGGCAATTGGCGGATGAGACGGGTGACGAGGTCGTCGATATTCTCGGCGGCGGAGAGGATGACCTCGGTGGCCGCTTCGGTATCGCTCACCACCGCGCTCAATTCATAGGTGGCACGGTCGAGATTGGCGCCGCTGTGATGGCCCGCCTGGATCGAGGCGATTTCCGCCTTGGTGCTGGCGATGGCCTCACGGATCGTCGAAAGGCCGCTCCACAGGGCACCCTGGGTGGCTTCGGGATCCATGTCGGGGCTGAGGCACGTCGCTTTGGCGAGGTCGGCGCGCAGGGCGCCCAATTCCTCGAGAATCCGATCGAGCTGCTCCACCGGCAAGGAGGACACCGCGGTCGATGTCCCTATCTTCGTGTGGACGGCGTTTTCGATGCGAAACGGACGCTGGCTCGTCGGCATCCGTGCCTCCTTATCTTCGAACTGGCGCGTTATCACGAATTCTTAGACTAAACTTAGAGCATAAGAAAAGACCCCCGCATTTCGACCCGCAAGCTTCACGCAAGCTCACGCAGAC
Source organism: Aquabacter sp. (assembly GCA_030147645.1). GTDB lineage: Bacteria > Pseudomonadota > Alphaproteobacteria > Rhizobiales > Xanthobacteraceae > Aquabacter. The sequence goes on from JASBUY010000371.1 coordinate 3,352, forward strand.
ACAAAGACGATGGAGAACGGGGATAAAATCCCAAATGCGTTACTTGCTGCCTTCCGAAGGAGTGGGACATGGCGGTTGATTTATCGATGCCGGTTCTCGTGGTCGATGACTACAAGACCATGGTCCGGATCATTCGGAACCTGTTGAAGCAGATCGGGTTCGAGGATGTGGATGAGGCTTCGGACGGAACCGAAGCGCTCAGCAAACTCAAGGAGCGTCAGTACGGCCTCGTGATTTCCGATTGGAACATGGAGCCCATGACTGGCTACGAGCTGCTGAAGCGTGTTCGCGACGATGCCGACCTCAACGCTTTGCCCTTCATCATGGTGACCGCCGAGGCGAAGTCCGAGAACGTCATCGCCGCGAAGAAGGCCGGCGTTAACAATTATATCGTGAAGCCCTTCAACGCGCAGACGCTGAAGAGCAAGATCGAGAACGTGTTCGAAGGCTGATCCCAGCCTTCGACGGCCTTTTTTGAAGACCGGGCGCACCACGCGCCGGGCGCCGCCAGCGTGCAGCTGGACGGCGCCCTTTTTGTTTTCCGGCTTGCGATTCAACCAAGGCGATTACCATCCGATACCGGTCAAATTGGACCGAATCTGCCCGTCAAATCAGAAGCAACTCGCGTTGAGTGGAGGGAACTTGAGTCTTAATGATTGTTTACCGGCGGCGATGACGGGGCGGGAAATAAAAATATTCCCTTAAACATCGCCGTAACGTGCAGTCCTTAGTAAGGGGGTCGTTATGTACGTAATCGTTGATCATAGAGAAGCTGTGGCCGACAGTTACGTCTCTGGTTTCATGCGGGAGGGCTTCTCCTCCCTCGGGCTGGGGGAAGGCGAATTCAAGGAATGGCTGCATGCGGCCTCCGAGAACGACCTGGAGGCCGTGGAAGGCTTCCTCCTCGGGGATTTCGATACTCGCCCGGCCTATCCGGAAATCATCCGCAGCCACTGCCAGGCCCCCATCATCGCGCTCAGCGACGTGAAGTGCCTCTCGCAGACGCTGGAACTGTTCACCGCCGGCATTGACGACGTGGTGCGCAAGCCGGTCCATATCCGCGAAATCGTGGCCCGCTCCGAGGCTGTCCGTCGCCGCATGTCCGGCGCGCCCAAGCCCGCCGCCGCCGAAGGCAAGCTGACCGTCTTCTTCGACGGCCGCGACCCGGAAGTGAATGGCGAGCCCCTGCCGCTCCCCCGCCGCGAGCGCCACATTCTCGAATATCTCGTGAAGAACAGCCGCCGCCGCGTGACGAAAACCCAGATCTTCAACACCATTTACGGCATCTTCAACGATGACGTGGACGAGAGC
>JASBUY010000380.1 GCA_030147645.1 Aquabacter sp.
CCACGCTCGGCAGCCACAGCTTGCCATCCAGCATGTCGGCGGAAATCTGCTTGGCCTGCACCCACATGTCCGGCTCGCGGATGACGTCCTTCACATTGTCGCAGGCGAAGGTGAACTGGCACGCAAGGTGGCGGTGGGCATTCTGGTAGACGGCCTTGCACACGTCGTTGGGATAATAGCCGGAGAAGACCCGGTTGATGATGACCTGGGCCACCGCGATCTGCCCGCGCTTCGGCTCGCCCCGGCTTTCGAAATAGATCGCCTCCGCAAGGCATTTCTCGGCTCGGGCGCGGGCTGTGCCCTCCAGCGAAAGGCGCATCGCCGGCGAGGGGAAGATGCCGTCCGTCTCCGGGCTTTGCAGAGGAGGCGGGGGCGCGATGGGAAGCGGCACGATGGTCACGCTTTCCGGCAATGTCGCATATTCGAGCGCCAGGGGAAGCCGGCCCATAGTCTCGGCGTCGAAGATCATGCTGGGGTCGCGATAGAGCGGCGCATGCTGAGCCGCCTGATCGAGCAGGTTCGCCGCATCCATGTCCGGCCGCAGGACGCGCGAGAGGTCGAACGCCTCGGAATCCGCGGGCCGGCTTTCGCTCGTGAACGGGCCGCTCACGCCTTCGCCGCCGCCAAGATCGGGGCCGAAAGCCGGAGGCTCGGCATCGTCGGCGTGGGCGCCCTGCCGGGTTTCCTCGTCGATGCCGGGAAGGCTCATGACCATGTCGAGCGCCAATTCGAGATACGCTTGGTCGAGCGCGGGCGTCGGACCGAATACGGTCGGCGGCTCTTCCGGCTCGGCCGGATGCGCAGGCAGGGCCGCGAGCACAAGGGCGGGGGGCTGGGAAAAGTCCGATTGGGCGGCGGCAGGGGCGCGGTCCGCCTGTAAGGTCAGGCCCGGGGCCGGCCATTCCAAGGTGGCCACCCGCAGGGCACGGGCGGGCGCGCCCAACAGCGGCGGCTGCGCGCGCTCTGCGGCGGTGCGCGAGAGAAATGCGTCGGACGGCAGCGTCTGCGCAACCGCCGGAAGCTGGCCGAGGGCCGCAGCAAGGATGGTGGCCGGCCAAAGGCCGGAAAGACGGACAGCCATGGCATCGCCTTCGACGCGGCGGCGGCCGGAATATGGCCGCCGGGACGCCCGTCGCGGCCAGCGGCGCAGGCCCGAGGAGCGCTCCGGGAACAATCGGGCGCCGCATCCGGCCGGCTCAGCGCCATGGGACAGCGGCCCCATGGTTATCGGCAATTAAGCTTACGGGGACGTTAAACGCGTGGGGCCAGTGCCTCAGCGACATGGGCTTCCCGGGAGAAGGGGCCGCCGGGAGAGGGAGCGATGGCGCGGGCTCGCCGCAAGCCGTCCGTGCCGAAGCGCACCCGAATCGCTTCCTCCACCCATCGCGCCTCCTGGGAGGCCCGCCGGTCGGCGCCCTCGCCGCTCTCCGCGAGATGAGCCCGATGGGCCGTCACCGCCGCCGCAAAGTCCTCCAGCCCCTCTCCGGTGGCGGCGGACAGGCGCAGCACCGGGACGCGCCATCTGCCTTCGGCGCCGGACAGCGAAAGAGCACCGCTCACATCCGCCGCCGCGCGCCGCGCCGCGTCTGCCATGTCGGCCTTGGTCACGACGATGATGTCCGGCAATTCCATGACGCCGGCCTTCATGAATTGCAGGCTGTCGCCTGAGGCCGGCTGGATGCACAGCACGACCGTATCGGCCACGAGGTCGATATCGGCCTCTGATTGTCCGACGCCGACCGTCTCGACAATCAGCAGGTCATAGACCGCCCGCAGCAGCACCATGGCCGCCACGGCATCGTCTGAGAGACCGCCAAGGCGGTCCCGCGCGGCCATGGAACGGACAAAGACATGCTGGTCTTCCGGGTCGGTCTGGATGCGGGCGCGGTCTCCGAGCAGCGCGCCTCCGGTTCGGCGAGAGGACGGGTCCACGGCCAGCACCGCGACGCTGCGGCCCTCGGCGCGGGCGCGGTGAACCAGGGCGTTCGTCAGGGTGGATTTTCCAACGCCAGGGGGGCCTGTGAGGCCGAGCACATGCGCCTTGGCGGAGCGGGCCGCTTCGTCCAGCAAGGCCACCATCTCCGGCCGGCCGCGCCGGGATTCGACGCTCGCCAGGGCCAAAGCCACCCCGCGTTTGCTGCCGGACCGCAGATCCACCAGAGTCGGAATGCCTGATCGTCCCGAACGCTCGCGGCGGGAAGGCGACAGGGGAGGGGACGGCGGTGCGAAATCCGACATGAGCGAGGCGTAGCACGTCCGCGCGCGCGGACTGAAGGGAGTGCTGATAAGGGCTGCGGAATCGGCAATGCCGGCCTAGTCTGAACCGCTCCGTCAAAGGAATTCAGCGGCAGCCAAACGGAAAAAGGCGTCGGCTTGCGCCGACGCCTTTCCACTGACCGGAACCGTGCGGGGGAACGAAACCGATCAATAGCCCGAACCGGCCCTGGGTCGGTGCGCCTTGAGGCGAACGCAGGCCCAAACCGATGAAGGTCTCACCGCCAGGCGCCCATTAAGACGCCCCCGATTTGTTGATTAATGCATACTAAGACGAACATGAACGGAAGATGAGCGGAGCGGCAAACCGGCAGATTTCGGCGGTAGGATATTAAACGTCGCCCTCATTTCGTCCCGATCCAACATTTCATTATGGCATTGAAATATAATAGGAATACCAAGCGCGGGGACCTTTGCGGGGAGGGGCGTTATATGTGGATAAGTGGCCTGGATGTCATGCGCGTTTCATACGCGGTGCCCGCCGGGTGGGCGCTGCAGGGCTAGAAAATAGGCGCTGACGGCTGTCGGTGGACGACCCGACACCGCCCGGTCGCCCGAGTATCGCCGGTCCTTTCGATCTGCTGTGCTTCCCTTGCCCGCTTGCAGCGCCCCCGGCTATCCTTAAAGCCAACGGCGCAACCGTGGAGTCGCGGGGAGCCGGCGCCAAGCGCGCTTGCCGAACTTCACGAGGAACCATTGATGACTGCGCCTAACCCGTTCGGAGGCCGAATCACCCACCTCACGCCGCAGGATGTGCGCGAGGGCATGGAGGCGGGGCGCATCCTCCTGGTCGACGTGCGCGAACCGGACGAAATCGCCGCTGAAAGCATCCCCGGCGCCGTTCCTTTCGCGCTGAGTCAGTTCGATCCGGCGCAGCTCCCGGACCCCCAGGGCAAGCGCCTCGTCTTTTCCTGCCGTTCGGGACAACGGTCCCAGCGCGCCGCGGCGCTCGCGCAAGCCGCCGGCCTGCCCTTTGAAGAGCATATGCAGGGCGGGATTCTCGGCTGGAAGGCGGCCGGCCTGCCGACCTCGGCGGGCTGAAGGCCAAACCTCTCCGGGCTCCGCCTCAGGCGGACGCGTCGGGGAGGGCGAAAGCGAGAAGGATGCGGGTGCCCGGCTGGCCGGGCACGAACTGGATCTGAGCTTCGAGCTTCGTCGCCATGGCTCTCACGATCCGGTTGCCGAGGCCCGAGGCTGGCTCGATGGTTTCAGGCATCCCGATTCCGTCATCCTCAACGCACAAAACCCCCTGCGTGCCATCCGCGCGCAGCGCGATCCGCACCGGGCCGCTTCCTTGCGGATATGCATATTTCGAGGCGTTGATGACGAGCTCCGTCACGATGACGCCGAGTGCGACGGCGCGGTCGGGGTCCACCAGAATACGGTCCGCCTCCACCGAAAGCGTGATCCCGCTCGTGCCGCTATGAGCGGAAATCTGGAGGTCATCGACCAGGGACACCAGATATTGGTCGAGCGCCACGCTCGCCACCTGGTCGGAGGTGTAAAGCCGCCGGTGCACCTGTGCCACCGCGGCGACGCGCCCGCGCGCGGCCTGGAGCGCCTCCTGCACTTCGGGATTGGACGTGGCATTTGCCTGCACGTGGAGCATGGCCATGATGATCTGCAAGGAATTGCCCACGCGATGGGTCATTTCCCGCAACATGAGGGCGCGTTCCGCCGCCAGGGCTTCGAAGCGGTCCCGCGCCGCGCGAATCTCGGCTTCCGCCGCCTCATGGGCTTTACGGATGCGGACATTTTGAATCGCGCCGTCCAGCGCGGACCTCAGCAATTCAATGAAGTCGCCCTGCACTTCCTTGATGACATAGTCGGCCGCGCCCGCCTTCAGCGCGGCGATCGCGACGCGGCTTTCCTGTGTCCCCGTCACATAGACGACCGGCGGCGGGTCCGGCATGGCGCGAATGGCGGCGAGGGTTTCCAAGCCATCCTGCCCGGGCATGAAATGGTCGAGCGCCACCGCTTCCACGCCGCCGAGCTGAAGAAGGGACAGGCCTTCCGGGCCGCTGGTCGCCAACTCGACCACATATCCCATGCGCGAGAGTTTGCGCCGGACAAGGCGGCCGAGGCCCGGATCGTCGTCGATATAAAGGACGCGAACTCCTTCGTCCGCCGGTCCCGGCGCAGCAGGACCCGAGGCCGTGTCGGCGGCGGATGCGAAATCGCCTCTGTCGTCCACCATGGAACTATTTCGCCTCGGGCACCTGAATCACGGAGAAGAATAAGCCGAGTTGCCGGATGGCGTTGGCGAAATTTTCGTAATTGACAGGCTTGGTCACATAGACGTTGGCGCCGAGATCGTAGCAGCGCTGGATCTCCATCTTGTCGTCGGTCGTAGTCAGGACGACCACGGGAGAGCGGCGCAGATGCTCGTTCTCCTTGATCCGTTTCAGGATATCGACGCCGGTCATGTCCGGCAGATTGAGGTCCAGCAGCACCAGGAGTGCGCGCCCGGCATTCACCGCGCCGCTGCCGTCCGGCCCGAACAGGTGTTCCAGGGCCGTCGTCCCGTCTCGGAAGGCGACGATGTCGTTCAGAACGCCGGCGCGGCGGATATTCTTCTCGATCAGGCGGGCATGACCCTCGTCATCCTCGACCATGATGATGGTGACGTGATTGACCATCTTACTCGTCCTCTTGGTGCGCGAGTTTCAGGGTCTTGGGCAAAGTCACCTTGAAGGTGGTGCCTTTTCCGAGTTCCGAATCAAGCATGACCGATCCACCAAGCCTGCGCACGAGCGTTCGCACATGGGCAAGGCCAATTCCATCGCCGGGTCGATCCTGGGGACCCGACCGCCGAAACAGTTCAAACACGCGCGATTTGTCCCGGGTGTCGATCCCACGGCCATTGTCGGCGACGCTGAACATGACATAGGCGGCAGTTTCGGCGGCTGAGATCTGAATGCGGCCTGGAACGTCGGTGCGCAAGTATTTGACGGCGTTGTCGATCAGGTTGGTGAATATCTGCTCCAGCGCCATCCGGTCGGAGACGATGGTGGGCAGCGGACCGACTTCGATGCGCCCCTCGCGCTCGATGAGCTGATGCGCGACCGTCGCCGTGATGCTGTCCATCAGGGCGCGCATATCCACGGGCACGGGCTGCAGCTCGGCACGACCCTGCCGGGAAAGGTCGAGAATTGCCTTGATCAGCCGGTCCATCTTCACAATGGACGCCTTGATGAAGCCGAAGGCCTCCTGAAAATCCGCCGCCAGCGCTTCGTCCTGCGACCCGTCCGTGTCGCCGGCACGCAGCCGCAGGGTTTCCAGGCGGTGAAAGAGGTCGGTCCGCAACTCTTCCAGCTCCCTGGTAAAGCCCATGATGTTGACCAGCGGCGAGCGCAGATCGTGGCTCACGATATAAGCGAAGGTCTGGATCTCCTGGTTGGCCTCCTGGAGGTCGGCGGTGCGCTCCTCCACCCGTTTTTCCAGGTCCTCGTTGATGACCGAGAGCGCCGCGTGGGCTTGACGGAGCGCGCGCGAGTTACGCTGGGACAGATGTACCGAGATGCCCGCGAGCGTGATGATCGCCACCACGCCCAAAATGCTGACAATCAGGAGCCATTGCGCGGAGATGGAGGCGGACGCGGTGCGCTGCTTCAGAAGTCGATCTTCCTCCGACTTCATCTTCTCCGCGATCTGCGTGATGGAGCGCATCAGTTCTTCGCCCACATCGGTCGCAACCACTTGGAGTGCCGCGTCCCATTGGCTCTGCCGGCCAAGCGAGACGGTTCGCTCCATCTCGCCCATCTTGCGGCGCACCAACGGGGTGAGGCTGTCCACTGTCGCCACCTGAGCGGCATTGTCGGCCACGAGGCCGCGCAGCTTGTCGAGCGCCGGGCCGAGGGAGGCCGCTGAGGCGTCGAACAGATCGAGATAGCCAGCATTGCGCGTCAGCAGGAAGCCGCGCTGCGCGCTCTCCGCGCGGCGCACATAAATCTGGATCGCGGCGACCGTATTCTCCACCTCCAGCGTATGCGCGACGGCGCTCGCATCCTTTCGGGCCTGGTTGACCAGCCAGATCGCGACCCCCGAAATGGCGATCAGGATCGCGAAGCCACAGGCGAGCAGGGCCGGCTGGCCGAGACGCGTTATCCAGGACCCCTGGGCAGGGAGCCGTGTGATCATACGGGGCGGTGCTCCGGCATCATGCGGGAAAACGGAGGCCGGACAGGCCTTGCGGATGGGCTTAGGAAGGGCAATTTCCTCTGTGCCTCACTGACTGAACAACAATGCAGTAAAGAGCAAGCAAAAAAACCATAATTATAGGCATAGCTGTAGCTTGTCGGCGCGCCCGGAACGCGCTTGGATAGAGACATCGCATTTTTTGTGTTGGAGTATCATGCAGGCAAAGGAACGCGAGCCGCGCGCGCAGGCGATGGCAGAGGGTGGGCAGAACGAGGAGGCGGCGGCCTTTATCAAGGCCTACGGGATTCCGGAGATCGTCGAGGTTCTCCTGCCGGACACCAGCGGCGTGCTGCGTGGGAAGTGGCTGCCGGGCGGTGCCATGAGCAAGCTCTGGAAGAGCGGCGTTCCCATTCCCCTCTCCATTTTCGGTCTCGATATCTGGGGCTGCGAGGTGGAGGCCACGGGCATCCATCTGGAGACCGGAGACAAGGACGGCCTGTGCTGGCCCGTCCCGGGCACGCTGAAGCCCGTGCCGTGGGCGCCGCGTCCCTCGGCTCAAGTCCTGATGACCATGCATGAGCCAAATGGCGCGCCCTGGATGCTCGATCCGCGCCAGCAGCTTTCTCGCGTCGTGGAGCGCCTCGCGGCGCGCGGCCTTTATCCCTGCGTCGCCTTTGAACTCGAATTCTATCTTTTGAAGCCCGGCGAGAATGGCGCGCCACCTCAGCCCGTTTTTCCCACCGAGGGGCAGGCGCGGCAGAACATGTACGCCATGTCGGATCTCGATGCCTTCGCATCGCTTCTGCACGACATGCGCACAGCGGCCACCGCCCAGGACCTGCCGACGGACACTGTGATCTCAGAGGCCGCGCCCGGCCAGTTCGAGGTCAATCTCTATCATAAGGACGATCCGCTCGGCGCCGCTGACGACGCTATCCTGCTGCGCCGCCTGATCGATGGCGTCGCCCGGCGCCATGGGCTGCGCGCCACCTTCATGGCCAAGCCGCTGCTGGATTTCGCTGGCAACGGCATGCATGTGCATGTCAGCCTGAAGGATGCGAGCGGGGCCAATGCGTTTGCGGTCCCGGGAAGCGGCGAACGGCTGATGCGCCATGCGGCAGGCGGCCTGCTCGCAACCATGGCAGATTCCACATTGCTCTTCGTGCCCAGCTTCAATGGGTATCGGCGCCTCGTGCCCGGCTCCTATGCTCCGACCGGCATCACCTGGGGGTTCGACAATCGCTCTGTCGCAGTGCGCGTCCCGAACGGTCCGCCCGATGCCGCCCGTCTGGAGCACCGCATCGCGGGCGCCGAGGCCCATCCGCACCTCGTCCTTGCCGCGATTCTGGCGGGCATACTGGAGGGGATCGAGGCCGGGATCGAGCCGCCGGACCCCCTGACGGGTAGCGCTTATGACCACGACGCGCCGCGCCTCTCGCCCTCCATGGCCGAGGCCATCGCCCGCTTCTCAAGCTCGCCCTTCATTGAGCGGGCCTTCGGGGCGGACTATCGCCACGTCTATGCGGTCATGAAGGAAGAGGAATTGGCGGCGTTTTCGCGCGCCATCCTGCCGCTGGAATACGAGACCTATCTGTAGAGGCGCTGCACAACCGCGCTGAAACGCTCTAGACGGTGCCCCGGCCGGACAGGATCCGGCCGGTCATCCCCAAGTCCAGCCGATCAGCCGACGCCGCCCGCCGGCTTCGCTTTGGTGTCGGGCCCGTGGGGATCCCGGGCCGAGATGCCGCCGGAAATCCCATGGCTGCAGCCCGGTGTCCCGCCCGTGAAACCGCCAGACGGCCCATTCGCCGTGCGCACGGGCGTAGGCGACGGCGCCGCCTCGGATTTCGTTTGGGTCGGGGTTTGGCGTTGTGTGGCGAAGGTCATTTTGTCCTCCCGTCTTGTTATGAATCTGACATGGGGATGCAGCCTGCCAATGTCCAGGGGTCGGACATTTGCGCCAGATCAAGGTGCGGGCCGCCATTTGCTGGCGGAGTGGATGGATCAGGGGAGGTCCATCATGCCTGCAAGCACCGCCATCGTCGTGTCCGCCGTCGTCGTTTTGTTCGTCGGCTTCGCCCTGGTTCTGGCCTGGGCCGACCGCCATAGCGTCACCCGGTCCTGAGAGGGCCTGCACGCGTCTCAGTGATCGGACATTTCGCTGCGTGGATCGGGCATCGTGTTCTGCCGCGCGGTCTTTGGTGCAGCCATTTCGGCGCCGGCATCCTTGGGCAGCCGCAGGAAGCTGAACACCGATAGCGCGCTGATTGCCGCCACCAGCAGAAAAGCGGGCGTGAAGTCGGACAAGACGAGTTCGCTGCTGCCCCGCCCCGCCCGCATGGCCTCCAGAACGATGCCCGCGACCGCAACGCCCATGGAGAGCGACACCTGCTGCGCCACGCTCGCAAACGAGGTGGCCCGGCTCATGTCGTGCTGGCTCACATCGGCATAGACGATGGCGTTGAGCGCGGTGAATTCCAGCGAGCGGAAGAACCCGCCGACGAGCAGCACACCCACGATGGCGAGATGCGGTGTTTGCGGTGTGAAGATCGCGTTGGCTGCGATGAAGGCGGACGACAAAAGACTGTTCACCACCAGGACGCGGCGGAAGCCGAAGCGCCGGATGATGGGCGCTGCCGTGGTCTTCATCACCATGGCGCCCGCCGACGAGGCAAAGGTTAGAAGTCCCGACGCCAGCGGCGAGAGGCCAAAGCACACTTGCAGCATCAGCGGCAGCAGGAAGGGCAGGGCCCCGATGCCGATGCGGAAGGCGGAGGTGCCGACGACACCGGCACGGAAAGTGGCGAGCCGCAGAAGGCCGAGATCGAGAACGGCATGCGGCGTGCGCCGCGCATGCGCCACATAGAGGGTGAAGGTCACCGCGCCGAAGAGAATCGCACAGAGCGCCACCCAGGACGGCGTCTCCGCTTCTCCGAACAGGGCGAAGCCGAACACCAGTCCTGCAAGGCCCGCGCCTGAGAGAACCAGCCCTTTCAGATCCAGCGGCGGCACATCCTCCTCGCGCACATTTTCGATGAAGCGCGTGGCCAGCATGACGCCGAGAATGCCGATGGGTACATTGATGAAGAAGATCAGCCGCCAGTCGAAATAGGTGGTGATGAGGCCGCCCAGCGGCGGGCCGAGCACCGGGCCGAGCAGGGCTGGAACCGTAAGCCAGGCGAGCGCGGAGACCAGTTCCGTTTTCGGGATGGACCGCAGGATGACGAGCCGTCCCACCGGCACCATCATCGCCCCGCCCATGCCCTGGATGATGCGATAGAGGACAAAATCATAAAGGCTGGTGGAAAGACCGCACAGGATCGAGCCGAGCGTGAAGATCACGATGGCAGAGCGGAAAATGGTGCGCGCGCCATAGCGGTCCGCTGCCCAGCCCGAGGCCGGAATGAAGACGGCAAGGCTCAGAAGATAGGAGGTCAAAGCCAGCTTCAGCGAGACCGGGTCCTCTTGGAGCGAGTCCGCAATGGCCGGAAGGGCGGTCGAGATCACCGTCGAATCCACCTGCTCCATGAATAGGGCACAGGCGACGATCAGGGGGATCAGGACATGGCGGGGAAGCGTGGGGACGGGCATCGGCGGGCTTCTGTGCGCGCGACGGCAAGGCGGGGGAGGGAGCGCGGCCGCGATCGCTTCCC
>JASBUY010000405.1 GCA_030147645.1 Aquabacter sp.
GTCGCCGGCGGCGTCGTGCGGGGGTACCCGGCCATCGTCGACCAGGGCAAGACCAAGATCGGCTCCGGGATCGTCGCCGTGGCCAATGTGGCGGCGGACGGCAAGGGCGCCCTCGTTGTGGGCGTCACCGCCGACCTCTCCGGACAGTTCGACGCGCAGAAACTTGTGCGCGTGGGCGTCGAGGTGCTGGGCGGCAAGGGCGGGGGCGGACGCCCCGACATGGCCCAGGGCGGCGGCCCCGACGGCGCGCAGGCCGAGGCCGCGCTCGCCGCCATTGAGGCCGCGCTGGCGGGCTGAGGCCGCGCTAACGTCGCACGGCCCGCGCGATAAATGGCGCGCGGCGGCTGAGGCTGCCGGCGCATGCCGCATCGATTGGGGGGACGGCGTGCGCCGTTCGGGGGTGGGGCATGCAGGGCTTCTGGATCAAGGATGCCTTTGTCTATCTGGTGGCGGCGGGCGTGCTCGTCCCGCTGCTCCAGCGCGCGCGCATCGGCGCTGTGGTGGGCTTCATCCTGATCGGTGCGCTGGTGGGGCCGCATGGCCTCGGCCTGCTGGCGGACCAGCTTCCCTTCATCCGCTATGTCACCATCTCCGACGCGCACCAGGTGGCGATCGTGGGAGAGGTGGGAATCATCTTCCTTCTCTTTCTCCTGGGCCTCGAATTCTCCGCCGCGCGCCTCTGGGCCTTGCGCCGCGAGGTGTTCGGGGTCGGCCTGCTGCAGGTTGCCTTTTGCGGGGCGGCGCTGGCGCTCGCGGGCGTGGTGTCGGGCGGGCATGTGGGACCGGCCCTGGTCATCGGCTTTGCGCTGGCCATGTCCTCCACCGCCGTTGTGATGCAATTGCTGAGCGCGGAGCGGCGGGTGCAATCCCCGCTTGGGCGCGGCGCGCTCGCCATCCTGCTGTTTCAGGATCTCATGGTGGTGCCCATCCTGCTGGCGGCGCAGATCCTGGGCACCCAGAATGCGGACGTGCTGCAACTGGTGGGGCTCGCGGCGGCGAAGTCGGTAGCGGCCATCGCCGTTATCCTGGTGGCCGGGCGCTATGTGCTGGCTCCGCTGGTGGAGGCGGCGGCCGGCACCGGGGCGCGCGACCTCATCATGGCCATCAGTTTCGTGGTGGTGGCCGGGACAGCGGGTCTGACGCACGCGGCCGGGCTGTCCTCGGCGCTCGGCGCCTTTCTCGGCGGCATGTTGCTGAGCGGCACTGCCTATCGCCACCAGATCAGCGTCGATCTTGAGCCCTTCAAGGGGCTGTTGATCGGCGTCTTCTTCGTGTCCGTGGGCATGGGGGTGGATCTCGGCTCGGTCCTGCCGCGCCTCCACGTGGTGCTGCTGGGCGTCGCCGTTCTTGTGGCGGTGAAGGTGGCGATGACCTATCTCGCCGCGCGCCTCTTTTCCGTCGCGCGCCCCCTCGCGGGGGAATTGTCGCTGCTGCTCGCCCAGACCGGCGAGTTCGCCTTCGTGGTCCTGGGCCTCCTGTCCGCCACCGGCGTCGTGCCGGCCGACGAGATCAGCGTCCTGGTTTCCATCGTCACCCTCTCGCTGGTGTTCACGCCCGTCATGGCGCGGCTCGGAAAGCTTCTCTATGGCGTGCTGGAGCGGCGGGAGCGGGTGGAGGACCTTGCGCCGCCCTCCGCGCCGGTGAGCGGCCATGTGGTGATTGGCGGCTTCGGCCGCGTGGGTCGCATCATCGCCGAGACGCTGGAGACCGAAGGCGTGCCCTTCGTCGCGCTGGATGCCGATCCCGCCTGCGTGCGGGCGGAGCAGGCGGCGGGGCGGCAGGTGTTTCTCGGCGATGCGAGCCGGGGGGAAATGCTGGAGCGGGTCAATCTCGACGGGGCCTGCGCCTTCGTCGTGACGCTGGATGCCGCCGAGCCCGCCGACCGCATGGTGCGCGCCATCAAGCATCAACGGCCCGATGCGCTGATCCTCGCGCGGG
>JASBUY010000407.1 GCA_030147645.1 Aquabacter sp.
CTTCCCCTCCGGCCATTCCACCACCACCTTTGCCGCCGCCGTGGCCTTTGCCGCGCTGTTTCCGCGTGCGCGGACGATCCTGTTGCTGGCGGCCTTTCCCGTCGCCGCGACCCGGATCGTGCTGAGCTCCCATTATCCCAGCGACGTGGTGGCCGGCGCGGTGCTTGGCACGGCGGCCGCCCTGTGGACCGTGAAGCTGTTCGCGGCCCGCCGTCTGGTCTTTTGTGTTGCGCCGGATGGCGCTATTTCCCCCATGTCCGGCCCGACGCCGCGGCGGCTCGCGCGCCTCGTGGCGCCGGCCGCGGCGCCGCCCGCCCTCGAAGAGGCCAGATCTTGACCCTATCCGTCTCCGGCGCGCCCGAGCCTGCGCGCCTGTCCGTCGTCATCGCCGTGCGCGACGAAGTGGACAATATCCTGCCCCTGGTGGCCGAGCTCGATGCCGCCCTGCTGCCGCTCGGCTATGAGCTGGTCTTCATCGATGACGGCTCCACCGACGGCACCGCCGAGCGCCTCGTCGAGGCCGCGCAGGGCCGCCCCTATGTGCGCGTGCTCACCCATGAGAAGTCCTGCGGCAAGTCCGCCGGCGTCGCCAGCGGCGCCTGGGCCGCGCGCGGCGAGATCCTTCTTCTGCTGGACGGGGACGGGCAGAACAATCCCGCCTATCTCCCGCAAATGGTCGCCCTGCTGGACAAGGCCGGGCCGTCCGCCGGCATGGTGCAGGGCGAGCGGCAGGGGCGGCAGGACACGCTCTTCAAGAAGGTGCAGTCGCGCCTCGCCAATTTCGTGCGCCGCGCGCTGCTGCGCGACGGCACCCGCGACACCGGCTGCGGGCTGAAGGTGGTGCGGCGGGACATCTATCTGCGCCTGCCGCATTTCGAGGCGGTGCACCGCTTCACCCCCGCGCTCGTGGCGCGCGAGGGCTATGAGGTCCTCACCTTCCCCGTGGTCGACCGGGCGCGCTGGCATGGCGTGTCAAAATACGGCTTCTGGAATCGGCTGTGGGTGGGAATCGGCGACATGCTGGGCGTGTGGTGGCTGCTGCGCCGGCGCAATGTGCAGAAGGTGGTGAAGGTTTATCCCGATGCTCATTGATCTCGCGAACACCGTCGGCGAATACCTGCATGACGTCTTCATCACCCAGATCGACGGCTGGGTGATCCTGGGCTTCGTCGCCCAGTTCATGTTCACCATGCGCTTCGTGGTGCAATGGCTCGCCAGCGAACGGGCCGGGCGCAGCGTCATCCCGTTCGCCTTCTGGACCTTCTCGCTCGGCGGGGGGACGCTGCTGCTGGTCTATGCCATCTATCGCCGCGACCCGGTCTTCATCGCCGGACAGGCGCTTTCCACCTTCATCTATATCCGTAACCTGCAATTCGCCCTGCGCGAGCGCCGCCAGAACCGGGCGGCGCCCTGAGCGCGCCTCAGGCGGCCGCCGCCATGGCGGCGAAGCCCCGGGCGAGGTCGGCCTGGAGGTCCGCCGGCTCCTCAAGGCCGATATGCAGGCGCATGGCCGGCCCGCCCGGCGCCCATGTGGTGGCGGTGCGGTAGCTGGAGCAGTCGAACGGGATGATCAGGCTTTCAAAGCCACCCCACGAATAGCCCATCCCGAACAGAGCGAGCGCATCGAAGAAGGCGGCAAAGGCGGGCTCGGGCACCGGCTTCAGGATGGCCGAGAACAGGCCACAGGCGCCGGTGAAGTCGCGCTTCCACAGGGCATGCCCCGCATCGCCCTCCAGCGCCGGATGGAGGACACGCGCCACTTCTGGCCGCGCCGCAAGCCACCGCGCCACCTCAAGGCCGGAGCGCCAATGCCGCTCCAGCCGCACCGCCATGGTGCGCAGCCCGCGTGACCCCAGCGCCGCATCGTCCGGGCTGACGCAGATGCCGAGATCGCCATGGGCGGAGAGGATCTGCTTGAAGACCGCGCCGCGCGCCGCGATCGTGCCGATATTCAGATCCGCATGGCCGGACAGATATTTGGTCCCCGCCATGATGGAGACATCGACGCCGAGCGCGAGCGGCTTGAGATAAAGCGGCGTCGCCCAGGTGTTGTCGATCAGCGTGACGAGACCGTGCGCCTTGGCCACCGCGACGATGGCCGGCACGTCCTGCACTTCCATGCTCTGCGAACCAGGGGACTCAAGGAAAATCGCCCGCGTGTTGGGCCGCAAGAGAGATTCGATGCCCGCGCCGATGAGCGGATCGTAATAGCTCACCTCGATGCCGCCCCGGCGCAGGACTCCGTCGCAGATGCGCCGCGTCGGGTTGTAGGCGGTGTCCACCATGAGCAGATGGTCGCCGGCCTTGAGCACACCCAGCAGGGCGACGGATATGGCGGAGAGGCCCGACGGCGTGAGCAAGGTTCCGTCGGCGCCCTCCAGAGCGGAGATGGCGGTTTCGAGCGCTTCCGTGGTGGGATTACCCCTGCGGCCATAGCTGTAGCGCCCGCTATGGTTCACGAGTGCGTCATAGCTGGGCGAGAGTACGGTGGAGCCGCGCACCACCGGAGGATTGACGAAACCGTCGAACCGGAACGGGTCGCGCCCCAGGCGCACCACCTCGGTGGCGGGCGCATAGGTGATCTCGGGCACCGACGGCTTCATCACGAACTCCCAAACATGTTGAACGGCTTGCCGCGTCAACGGAGGTCCTATTGACCGGCCGGCCACAACCGAATGAGATACATCCATACGACGTCCCGGACGACGGCGTCGACCCGCCGGTGCGGGCGAACGCGGTCAGGGCTGGCTTGGGAGCGCATTACGCTATGGCACGGACAATAAAGACCTTCCTGCTTGCCGCTGGCATGCTCGCCATCGGCGCCAGCGCCTCGGGCGCGGCGACGCTGGACGATGTGAAGGCCCGGGGCGCGCTCAACTGCGGCGTGTCGCAAGGGCTGCCGGGCTTCTCCAATCCCGACGACAAGGGCAATTGGACGGGCCTCGACGTGGATTTCTGTCGCGCCATCGCGGCAGCCATCTTCAATGATGCGACAAAGGTGAAGTTCTCGCCCCTCTCGGCGAAGGACCGCTTCACGGCGCTGCAATCGGGCGCCATCGACGTGCTCTCGCGCAACACCACCTGGACCATGTCGCGCGACACCACGCTCGGCTTCAACTTCGCCGGCGTGATGTATTATGACGGCCAGGGGTTCATGGTGCGCAAGTCGCTCAACCTGAAGGCCGTGAAGGACCTTAACGGCGCCTCCATCTGCGTCCAGACCGGCACCACCAACGAGCTGAATGTCGGCGATTACTTCCGCACCAACAATCTGAAGTACGAGCTGATCGCCTTCGCCACCATCGACGAAACCATCAAGGCCTATGATTCCGGCCGCTGCGATGCGTTCACCGCCGACCAGTCGCAGCTTTATGCAGTGCGCCTGAAGCTGACCAATGCCGCCGACCACATGGTGCTGCCGCAGGTCATCTCCAAGGAGCCGCTCGGCCCGCTGGTGCGCCAGGGCGACGACCAGTGGTTCGACCTCGTGAAGTGGGTCGGCTTCGCGCTGCTCAACGCCGAGGAGCTCGGCATCACCTCGAAGAACGTCGACCAGATGGTCAACTCCGCCAATCCGGAGATCACGCGCCTGCTGGGCACCGACGGCAAGTTCGGCGAGGCCATCGGTATCTCCAACGACTGGGTGGCCCGCATCGTGAAGCAGGTGGGCAATTATGGGGAGGTCTTCGACCGCAACCTCGGCCCCTCGACCCCGCTCGGCATCAATCGCGGCCAGAACAACCTCTGGAACAATGGCGGCCTGCAATACGGCATGCCGGTGCGCTGAGGCGCTGGCCCGGCGCTCCAAAGGGGCGCCGGGCCTTTTCATTCGATGATTCAACAATTCAGTATAAGTCTTTGAATAACAACATTTAGGGCAGGAAGAGAGCGTCTGTCGCGTTGGATCGGCTGGGGGCGGTCGGTCCATTTCAAAGCAAAGATAAGGGCCAATGCGCCCATAGACTTCGAGGGGCTAATGACTGACGCACCCATGCCGGACTCAGCTCCGGCACGGCGCTGGTCGTGGACCGATCCGGCGCTTCGTTCCGCCGTGATCCAGGTCTCGCTCGCGCTCCTGATCATCTGGATGGCCTGGTCGTTCTACGCGAACGCGCAGAGCAATCTTGCCCGGCAAGGCATCGCCTCGGGCTTCGGCTTCCTGGACAAGTCCGCCGGCTTCGGCATCACCCAGACGCTCATTCCCGATTCGGAATCCATGAGCTATGGCCGCGCCTTCCTGGTCGGGCTGCTGAATACTCTGCTGGTCGCGGTGCTCGGCATCATCCTTGCCACCATCATCGGTTTTCTGGTGGGCGTGGCACGGCTTTCCGAGAATGTGGTGATCCGCGTGCTCGCGTCTGCCTATGTGGAGGTGACTCGCAACCTGCCGCCGCTGTTCCAGATCCTGTTCTGGTATCTGGCGGTGCTCTCCACCATGCCCAATCCGCGCCAGAGCTGGAGTTTTGGGCTCCAACCCTTCCTGAACGCGCTGGCCAATGGTGCCGCAGCGCTCGGCCTAGCGCCCATGGCGGACCTGTTCCGCTCACTGGCGGGCGATGTGGCGGCGCCGGGCGTTTTTCTCTCCAATCGCGGGCTGGTGGTACCGAGGCCGATTTTCGGGGATGATTTCACCATCGTCTTTTGGATCTTGGTCGCCGGCATCGTCGCTGCATGGCTGGTGGCCCGCTGGGCGCGGATCCGGCGTGAGCGCACGGGCCAGCCTTTTCCGGCCTTCTGGGTGGGCCTCGCCCTCATCTTCGGCCCGTCCGTCATCGCCGGCTTCGCGCTCGGCTGGCCCGTCACGTTCGAGACACCGGAACTGCGGGGCTTCAATTTCGCGGGCGGTGTGCGGGTCATCCCGGAATTCGTGGCCCTGCTGGTGGCCTTGTCGATCTATACGGCGGGCTTCATCGCCGAGATCGTGCGCGCTGGCATCCTCGCCGTGTCCAAGGGGCAGACCGAGGCGGCAAAGTCGCTGGGCATCCGGTCCGGCCCGACGCTGCGCCTTATCATCATCCCGCAGGCCATGCGGGTGATCGTGCCGCCGCTCACCAGCCAGTATCTCAACCTCACCAAGAATTCGACCCTGGGCGTGGCGGTGGGCTATCCGGACCTGTTCGCCATCTTCGCCGGCACCACGCTGAACCAG
>JASBUY010000424.1 GCA_030147645.1 Aquabacter sp.
CGCTTCCCGCCATCCAGGGCGCCGTGGCGCATCGCCGCCATCAGCCGCGCAGGGCGCAGGCGTTCGCCCGCGAGCGGGACATCGGCGAGCGCCCGCTCCATCCGGGCCTCGGTGCGGGCGGCGGCGGCCTTGAGGCGCGCAGGAAGCGAAAGGTCTGTCACGGGTGGCGTCGCAGGCTATGAATGCTGCTGCCGGGGTGCCTCATGCCGGTGACCGGGTCAAGGCCGACCCTTCGGTGCGGGAACCGAAGCTTCGGCGCGGCCGTTGATCTGAAAACGCGGAGGATCGGCATGGTGCGGCGGGTGGCGCTTTGGACGGCGGGTGTTCTCGCAGCTCTCCTCGCGCTGCCGCTCCTCCTCACCATCGCCTATGCGGTGATCAATCCCGTCTCCACATTGATGATTTGGCGATGGGTGTCGGGCGAACGGGTGGAGCGCATCTGGACGCCGCTCTCGGACATGTCACCCATCCTGGTGCGCACCGTGGTGGCGTCCGAGGATGCCAATTATTGCCGGCATTGGGGCGTGGACCTCGGCGAAATCCGCGCTGCGATCGCCAAGGCGGATGACGATCTGGAGGATGTGCGGGGTGCATCGACCATCCCCA
The DNA here is from genome assembly GCA_030147645.1 of Aquabacter sp. GTDB lineage: Bacteria > Pseudomonadota > Alphaproteobacteria > Rhizobiales > Xanthobacteraceae > Aquabacter. The sequence goes on from JASBUY010000424.1 coordinate 607, forward strand.
TGCAGGTCGCCAAGAATCTTTTTCTCTGGAACAGCCGCTCCTTTATCCGCAAGGGGTTGGAGCTGCCGCTCGCCCTTTGGCTCGATCTCGTTCTTTCCAAGCGCCGGCTTTTGGAAATCTACCTCAACATCGCCGAATGGGGGCCCGACGGTGAATTCGGCATAGAGGCGGGCGCGCGCCGCGCGTTCCGCATGAACGCGGACCAGATCAATGCCGGCCAGGCGGCCTTGCTCGCCGTCATGCTCCCCAATCCTCACCGCCGCGACGCCGGCCGCCCCTCTCCCGGCGTGCGGCGTCTGGCGAGCCGGCTTGAAACGCGCACCGTGTCCGAGGGGCGCGAGATCGTCGCCTGCATCGGACTTGCCGATTGATCCGCCTTGATCCGGCCGCGTGGCAACGGCAGAAGGGATGAAATGCCGCCGGATCATGCCATCCCGCGCGAAGAGGATATCCATGACCGACGCCGCCGTCGAAAAGCCCGCCCGCAAAATCAGTCCCGGCCTCAAGATCGCGCTTGAGCTTGGACCGCTGGTCCTGTTCTTCGTGGGCAATTCCTATGGCGGCATCTACATGGCCACGGGCCTGTTCATGGTGGCGACCCTGGCGGCGCTCGCGGCCATGTGGCTGCTGGCGCGACGCATCGCGGTGATGCCGCTGGTCTCAGCGTTGGTTGTGGTTGTGTTCGGCACCCTGACCCTGGTGCTGCAGGACGACCATTTCATCAAGCTCAAGCCCACCCTTGTGAACGCCCTGTTCGGCGTCGCCCTGCTGGGGGGTCTCGCGCTCCGCAAGCCGCTCTTGCCCTATGTGTTCGACGGCATGGTGCAACTGACCGAGACCGGCTGGCGCATCCTCACCCTGCGCTGGGGGGCGTTCTTCCTGGTCATGGCGGTGGTGAATGAAATCGTGTGGCGCAATTTCTCCACCGACACCTGGGTCAGCTTCAAAACGTTCGGTTATCTGCCGCTGACCATCCTGTTCGCCCTTGCGCAGGCGCCGCTCATGTCCCGCTACGAGCTCAAGGCGCCCGAGGCGCAGGAGACCCCGCGCTGAGCTTTTGCACCAGCGGCAAAAGCGTGTCCTTCACCGAGGCCTCGGACAGCGGCCCGACGAACTTGTGCGCGATGGTCCCGTCCGGGGCGAGGAGAAAGCTTTCCGGCACGCCATAGACGCCCCAGTCGATGGCCGCGCGCCCATTGGGGTCAACCCCGACCGCAGAGAAGGGGAGACCGTTCTGGCCGAGGAAGCGCCGGGCGTTGTCGGGTGCGTCCTTGTAATTGATCCCGACCACCTGGAGCCACGGATCGCGGGCGAGCGCCATGAGCAGGGGGTGTTCCTCGCGACAGGGCGCGCACCAGGATGCCCAGACATTGACGAGAACCACCTTCCCCTTGAGCGCCGCCACGTCGAGGCCGGGAATGGGCTGTCCATCCCGGTTGAGACCTGGAAGCGGCGGGAGCACTGCGAGCGGCGCGGGCCGTCCGATCAGCGCGGAGGGAATGCGCGAGGGATCGCCGGCAAACAGGCGCACCAGGAACAGCCCGGCGAGCGCCGCAAAGAGCGCCAACGGCAGGATTATCAGCCAGTTCACCCGGCGCGCGGGTCTTGCGTTGGACGTGTCGCTCATGGCACGCGCCGCTCCGAGCGGCGGCGCACGCCCCGCGCCTCTAGATCAGCCAGCGCCCGCTTCTGCGCGCGATTGTCCAGGAGAAGGGCCAAGGTGAGCCCCAGCAGACCGAGGGCGGCCACGCCATAGGCTGCGGCGATGAAGGCGGCATGGGACATCATGCGATGGCCTCCGCCGCCGCCCGCGCCTCCAGCACCTCCACGCGCCGACGCAGGATTTCGGTGCGCATGGCGAGCATGTGGAGCGCCAGGAACAGCAATGTAAAGCCCGCCGCGCAGGTCAGAAGCGGCCAGAGCATGGCGGGGTCGATGGTCGGCCCATCCATGCGGAACACCGAGGCCGGCTGGTGCAGCGTGTTCCACCAGTCGACGGAGAATTTGACGATGGGCAGGTTGATGGCACCGACCAGAGTGAGAACTGCCGCCGCCCGCCCCGCCCGACCGGGATCGTCCACCGCCGCGCGCAGCGCCATCAGACCAAGATAGAGCAAGAGCAGGATAAGAACGGACGTCAGGCGGGCGTCCCAAACCCAATAGGTGCCCCACATGGGCCGCCCCCAGAGCGCGCCGGTGACGAGGCACAGAAAGGTGAAGGTCGCGCCGATCGGCGCCGCCGCCTTGTGCGCAACGTCCGCCAGGGGATGCCGCCAGACCAGGATGCCGAGGGCCGAGGCCGCCATCATGGAATAACCGAACATGGCGAGCCAGGCGAAGGGCACGTGGATGTACATGATCTTGACCGTCTCACCCTGCTGATAGTCCGCCGGAGCCTGGAAGGCGAGCCACAGGCCGCAGGCGAGCACGGCCACGGCTACGGCCGCGAGCCAGGGAAGGACACGCCCGGACCAGGCGAGGAAACGGGTGGGGTTCGCGAGATCGATCAACGCCATGGAACGCTTCTAGACCAGTTGACGGGCGGGCGGGAGTGGGGTCCGCGCGCGACACTGTCCCGCCGCCGCGGCATCCGCCTTGAGCGAGCGCAGGTTCACGGCACCACAGGTCGCATCTCTCCTCCCTGCGCCCGTTGCCCAAAGGGAACTCAGCTGGCGCCTTGCGGGTTGTCGAAGCAGAAAAGGGAGATCGCATCATGAAAATTTCTGTGATGGCCGCGATATTTGGCGCGGCTGCGCTGATGACAACGCCGGTCGCGGCCCAGGGCGTGGTTCGAGGCGCCCAGCAGGGTGCCGCCGTGGGCAATGACGTGGCCGGCCCTGTGGGCGGCGCGGTCGGCGGAGCCGTGGGCGCCGTGGGCGGTGGTGTCGCGGGCGGCGTCAAGGGCGTGCTCGGCGTGCCGCAGAATACCGGCACGGTGAACGGCTCGAGCGCCCGCTCCGCGCGCACTGCGGAGCCGGGGACGACCATGTCGCCCAAGGACCCCCATGGGGGGAACGCCCATACGGACGGGCCACCCGCCCGCTGAGATGGCGGGGACCGCGGGCGAGCAAATCATCCGTCCCGTGAATTCGACATGATCGGATCACGCTCTTGCGCTTAAGGTCGTGCTCCCACGGGAGCCCGACATGACCACAACCTTGATCATCGCGCGCCATGGACATGTGGAGGGTCTTCACCCCGAACGGTTTCGCGGGCGCATGGAAATCCCTTTGTCCTCAAAGGGCGAGCAGCAGGCCCGGGCACTTGCGGCCGCTGTTTCGGCCTTCGCGAGGCCCACCGCCATCTACACGTCGGACCTTGGGAGGTGCATCGCCACCGGTGCCGAGATCGCCCGCGCGTGCGCAATGACCGCCGAGGTGCGTCCCGAGCTGGCCGATATTCATTACGGCGCCTGGCAGTGGCGCACCCATTCCGAGATCGAGGCCGAGGACCCGCAAACCTATGCTCTGTGGCGGTCCGCGCCGCATCTCGTACGCTTCCCGGACGGGGAATCGCTCCAGGATCTGGCGGTGCGCGCAGCGGATCTGCTGCGCTTTGTGTTGGCGCGCCATCAAGGAGAGACGATCGTGCTCGTGGGTCATGACAGCGTGAATCGGGTTCTGATCGGCCATGCGCTGGACCTTCCCGCCGGCGTCTATTGGAAATTTGCGCAGGACCCTTGCAATATCAGCATCGTGGAATGGAGCGCGGGCGGGCCGAAACTGGTGCGCCTCAATGAGGTCTCGCACCTCAAAGGGATCTGATCACTGCGCTTTTTCATGGAAATACGCCGCGCCATCTTGCGTCGTTGCGGTCCTCATGCCAGCACCTGCTTGGGGAGGAACGAACATGGCGGCTGATATCGCTGACCTCGGCAAGGGCGATGCCTTGGCGCTGGAGGCGCACCCTTTGCGTGCGGCGGTGCTGGCGGAACTGCATGCGCGGCCGTTCTTTCCGGCCGCAGCGCCGCGCCGTTTCCTGCATGTGGCGTTCCTGGCGGACGGCGAGCGGCCGCAGGCGGCGCGGGAGGGGCTGGCCGCATTTTGCGCCGCGCGCGGGCTTGCGGCACCCCCTCCGGGCGCAAAACATCACCGCGCAGAGCTCGGTGGAGCCGTCTTACGCTGGGAAAGTCACGCGGAATTCTCTACTTTTACCTGGGATTTTCCCTGCCCTGATACCGGGCTTGTTCCTTTCTTCCCACCCTCGGGATCGCTGTGCGGCGTCCTGAGCGAGATCGCCCAGCCAGGCCCCCTTCTGGTCGCCGTGGACCTGCATCTCATCGCCGACACAGCGGACGACCTCCAGCTCAACGCCATGTTCGACCGGGCGAGCCTCGCGCGGTCGGATGTGAATGACGGCGAGGCGGAGATCGCCACGGATTTCAAGCCAGACCCGTCGGGCTTCGTGCGGGTTCTGGTGCGCGATCGGGGGCTGACGCCGGAGGCGGCGGGGGCGCTGGTCCAGCGCGTGCTGGAGATCGAGACCTATCGCCTCCTCGCTTTGCTCGGCCTGCCGGAGGCGCAGCGCCTGACGCCGGACATCGCGCGCATCGAGGCGCAGCTGACTCGGCTGACGGACGCGATGCGCCAGAGCGAAGGGCTCGCGGCCAATAACCGCATGCTGGACGAATTGGTGGCGCTCTCGGCGGAACTGGAGGCGGGCGCCGCCGCCTCCCTGTTCCGCTTCGGCGCCAGCCGCGCCTATGAGGAGATCGTCCGGCTGCGGCTCTCAACCATCCGCGAGCAAGCGATTCCGGGCTATCCCACTTGGCAGCGCTTCCTCGACCGCCGCATGGCGCCGGCCATGCGCACCTGCCTCACGGTGCAGGAGCGCCAGGCCAACATTTCCGGCAAGCTGGCGCGCGCTGCCGACCTTCTGCGCACCCGCGTGGATGTGGAGGTGGAGCAGCAGAACCGCGACCTTCTCGCCTCCATGAACGAGCGCACCCGCCTGCAATTGCGGCTTCAGCGCACGGTGGAAGGCCTCTCGGTCGCCGCGATTTCCTATTATGTGGCAAGCCTCGTCCACCTCCTGGTGGAGGGCATCCATGAGGGCGGGCTCGATGCGCGCCTCGGCTTCACCCTGGATCCGGGCCTCGTGACGGCCCTGTCCGTGCCCGTGGCGGTTCTTCTGGTCTGGTCCATGGTCCGGCGCATCCGCCGCGCCCATGCGGACCACGATTGAGCCCCCGGCCTCAGACGAGGAGAATCGATCTTGGATTTCGAGCGCGAATACAACAACCGGGCGCGCGTGCCGGCCTGGAGCGAGATTTTTCAGGACTGGCAGGGGCGTTCCGCCCGCCTGCGCGGCGCGGTGGCGGCGGCCGATCTCGGCGTGCCCTACGGCCCCACCTCCCGGCAGACCCTCGACATCCTCTGGCCCGACACCCACCGGGACGCCCCCGTTCTGCTCTATATCCATGGCGGCTACTGGCAATATTCCCATCCCCGCGACGTGACCTTTGTCGCGGCAGGCTGCCTTGCGCACGGCGTCGCGGTGGCGCTGGCGGGCTATGACCTTGCCCCCGACGTTCCCCTCTCCGCCATTGTGCGCCAGGTGCGCGGCGCGGCGGTGACCTTGCACCACCGCGTGCGCAAGCGCCTCGCAGTGGCGGGCCATTCGGCCGGCGGCCATCTCGCCGCCGCCCTCACGGCGACAGACTGGCACGACCTCGACACGCGCGGGCCGGACGACCTCGTGGTGGCGGGCCTCGGCATTTCCGGCGTCTATGAGGTCGCCCCCCTCGTCCACACCTCCATGAACGACAAGCTGCGGCTCAGCGAAGAGGAGGCGGAACGCCTCTCCCCCGCGTTTTGGCCCGTGCCCGCCGGCCGCACTTTCACCGCCTTCGCGGGCGGCGCGGAGAGCGACGAATTCCGCCGTCAGGCGCGCGATCTCGCGGCCCGCTGGGGTGCGGCGGGCGTGAGCGCCACGTCCCATGAGGTTCCAGACGCCAACCATTTCACCGTGGTCGAGGAGATGGCGAACCCCGCTTCGCTCATGGTGCAGCAGGCCGTCGCCGCCGCGCGCGACGCCGCCGGGCGCGGGTGACATGCGTGGTCGAGAGCCGCGGGCCGCAGAAGGGCCTGCGGCGCTTTTCCCTGGCCTAAACCCTCGATAAAGATGGCGCAGCGCCGTTTCCGGCCCTGTGCGGAGCCCTCATGCTGCCCCTTCAGATCGCCATCGTTCCCGTCACGCCCTTCCAGCAGAATTGCTCCATCCTGTGGTGCACGGCCACCAACAAGGCGGCGGTGATCGACCCCGGCGGCGACCTGGAGCGCATCCGCTCGGCCCTGGAGGAGACCAAAGTCAGCGTGGAGAAAATCCTGCTGACCCACGGCCATGTGGACCATGCGGCGGGGGCGAAGGAGCTGGCCGACAGCCTCGGCGTGCCCATCGAGGGCCCGCACGCTGCCGACCAGTTCCTCATCGACGAACTGCCGAGCGTTGCGGCCCAATATGGCTTTCCCCCGGCCCAGAGCTTCACGCCAGCGCGCTATCTGGCCGAAGGCGAGACGGTCTCGGTGGGCGATCTCGCCCTCGACATCCTCCATGTGCCCGGCCACACGCCCGGCCATGGGGTGTGCGTGCATCGGCCGAGTAATGTCGCCATCGTCGGTGACACACTGTTCCAGCGCTCCGTGGGGCGCACGGACTTCCCCTATGGCAATCATGACCAGTTGATCTCCGGCATCGTGGAAAAGCTGCTGCCGCTCGGCGACGGCGTGGTGTGCGTGCCCGGCCACGGGGCGCTCACCAGCATTGGCGACGAGCGCGCGACCAATCCCTTCCTGCCCCGCTGAAGCCCGTCGAAGTCATGATGTGCGCCGGCCCCTTGCGGCCGGGCGCGGGCGCACCATGTCATGTTCATGACAACAGCCAATGAGCGAACCGACTGGAGCCGCCTCGATGCGGAGACCGGCGCGCAGGCCCAGCAAGACGAGGCCAAGGTGCGGCGCGGCTTCTGGCAGAAGCTGCAGCGCAATGCCGCCGCTGTGCCGTTCGCGGAAGATGCCGTGACGGCCTATTACGCCGCCTTCGATCGCGGCACCCCGCTCAAGGTGCGGGCGGGCCTTCTGGGCGCGCTCGCCTATTTCCTCATGCCCGCCGACATGGTGCCGGACTTCCTGCCCCTGCTCGGCTATGGCGATGACGCCGCCGTGTTGATCGGCGCCATCCAGTTGCTCTCGTCCAATATCCAGCCGCACCACCGCGAGGCGGCACGCGCCACGCTGGACGATATGAAGGCGAAGGCGGACTGATCCCGCTCAGCCGACCGTCAGCACCACCTTGCCCTTCACCCGCCGCCCGGAAATTTCCCCCAGCGCGGCGGCGCATTGTTCCAGTGGATAGGTCGCATCCACATGGGCGGAGATGCGACCCGCCGCCGCCAACGCGGTCAGCTCGGCGATGGCAGCCCGGGCCCAGGCGGGATCGGTGCGGCATTTGGTGCCGAAGGCGACGCCGCGTGCATCGCAATTCTTCAGCAGCAAAAGATTGAGCGGCAGCTTGGGAATGTCGCCCGCTGCGAAGCCGATGACCATGAGGCGCCCGCCGGAGCCGAGCGCACGCACGGCCACTTCGGACAAATCCCCGCCCACGGGATCGAAAACCATGTCGATGCCCTTGGGGCCGCCCAGCGCCTTCAGGCGGGCCTTTAAGTCCTCCGCCGTATAGTCGATGCCCTCGTCCGCGCCATGGGCCTTGGCGAAGGCGACCTTTTCCGGCGAGGAGGCGCAGGCGATCACGCGCGCGCCCATGGCCTTTCCGAGTTCGACCGTCGCAAGGCCCACCCCGCCCGCCGCGCCGAGCACCGCCAGCGTCTCCCCGGGCTGGAGGCCGCCCCGGTCGCGCAGGGCATAGAGCGCCGTTCCGTAGGTGACGGTGAGCCCCGCCGCCTTCACAAGATCGAGACTCGCCGGCACCGGCGCGAGGCCGAGCGCGGGCACCACGATGCGCTGGCGCGCCGCGCCATAGCTCAGATAGCCGGCCACAGTGTCGCCCACCGCGAATTCGCTCACGCCCTCGCCCAGCGCCCGCACATGGCCGGCGAATTCGCCGCCGGGGGAAAAGGGGAGTTGCGGCTTCACCTGGTAACGGTCGCGGATGATC
>JASBUY010000426.1 GCA_030147645.1 Aquabacter sp.
ACGATGCGCGCCGCCCGCCGGCGCATGATCAATGCACTTGAAGCGGGTGCCCCGGCCCGCGAGGCAGCGCGGGCCGCCGGCATGCACGAGCGCAGCGCCTATCGCATGCGCCGGCGGCTGAAGAGCGATGACGGACAAGGCTCGCTCTTCTAACTCAGATGACACCTGTCAGCGCTCCCCCATCGAGCAGGGTTCGCCACTGTTGCGGCATCTCGACGACCCGTCGCGGGTCCGATGTCTCGACCTGCGGGGACCATAACCATGCTGGCGTCGTTGAAGCAATCGGCCGTTGGTGCAGCGATCATCAAAGCGTTTGAGAGCTGCCTCGCGCCGGTTAAGGGGCGCCCCGGTCTTTTCACCACCTACCTGTGCCCCGCCGGCGTGCTCACCATCGGCTGGGGCCACACGAACCACCATGGGCGATCGTTCAAGTCCGGAGAGGTTTGGACCCAGACGGAATGCGACGCCGAGTTCGCCAGCGACATGGCCCTCTTCGAAAAGTCGGTCAAGCAAACCCTCGCCGACGTGGAGTTGAACCAGCACGAGTTCGATTCTCTCCTTTCGCTCTCCTACAATATCGGCCCGCTGACCCGCTCCTCCATCCCCGATAAGCTGCGGTCCGGCCGGCGCGCCGAAGTGCCGGCCGTTATGGCGCGCTGGAACAAGGCGGGCGGCAAGGTGCTGGCCGGCCTCACGCGCCGCAGGAAGGCCGAGGCGCAGCTCTTCGTCGGCGATGTGGACGCGGCGCTGGAAACCGCGCAGGTGCTGTGGCCGACGCCCATGCCCCAGGCTGTGGACACGCCGAAACCGCCGGTGTCTGTCGTGGCGAAGGAGACCAAGCGCGAAACCGCCGCGCTCGCCGCAGGCGGCACGGTTGCAGCGGGCTCGGGCTCCCAGGCCGATGCCGCGCATCCCTTCGATTCCGCCCTCACCGTGGCCGGCGTGGCGCTCGGCATAGCCGTAGTCGCCGCGGCGGTCTGGCTGATGATCCGAAAGTACAACGCGGTTGCGAAGGACTGGCGCTGATGGACTGGTCGGGCCTCGCATCGCAAGTCATCAAGCTCGGCGCGCCCATCCTCGGGACCGCGTTGGGCGGCCCGCTGGGCGGCACCGTGGGCAAGGTGCTCGCCGATGTTCTCGGTGCGCCGGACGAGACGCCGGAATCGGTCGCTGAGGCGATCCAGACGGCCCCCGATGCCTCCGGCGCGCTTCGGCAGTTGGAGGCGGAGCGATCTGACGAATGGATTTCGGTCATCAAGGCCGGCCAGGAATTGTCCGTTCAGCTGGCGAAGACCGAGGCCGAGCGCGGGCCGTTTCATTACGCCTGGCGGCCGGCCATGAGCTGGCTCGTGGTGGCCATCACGGCGCAGACGTTCATCATCGCGCCCTGGATGCAGGGGGTGTTCGGGCTGGCGGTCGGCACGCCTTACGAGCAGGTGCTCGGGATCTCCGCTATCTGGCTCACGATCTATGGTGGCGGTCACACGGCCAAGGCCATTTTCGGCAACCGGCTCGGCGTGCGGTGATGGAGGCGGGCAACATCGCGCAATGGGGCGCGCTCCTGGTCTCGGCCCTGGTGCTCGCGTTCCAGGTCCTCACCTATCGCAGCAAGGCTAATGCCGAGCGGGTGGAGAAGCTGGAGAAGGCGGTGGCGGACAAGGCGTCGGCCGGCCGCGTCGGCGCCCTTGAAGAGCGCGTGGACAAGGTTGAGGACCGCACCACCAGCATCGAGGGGGAACTGCGCCACCTCCCCGACAAGGACGTGTCCCACCGCCTCGAGTTGGGCCTTGAGCGGCTCACGGGCCAGATGGCCGCCATGGACGAAAAGCTGAAGCCGGTCGCGGCCATGGTCAACAGGGTCCACCAGCAGATGTTTCGGGAGGTCGTTAGCAAATGAGCCGGGAGACCGCCCTGCGCGAGGAAGCGCGCCTGATCCTGCTGAAGGGTTTGGCTGAAGAGACCGACGGCACCCTCAACTCCAATCTCTTGGTCCGCGAGATCCGCAGGTTCGGCATCAAGCGCGAACGCCCCTGGGTGCACGGAGAGCTGGACTACCTGGCCCAGATGGGCGCGGTCGTGCTGAGGGAGGAAGGATCTGTCAAGATCGCCACCATCACGCGCCTCGGCCGGCGCCATGTGGACCGCGAAGTTGAAATTGAGGGCGTGACGCGTCCGTCCGAGCCGGACGCGTGAGATGGCGTCCGGTCGCGGGCGGCTGTCGTTTTGGGATACGCTCCCCGATTGGGCGGAGCCGGCGCGGTTGGTCGCCTCAAAGCTGCTCAACGAAAACAAGCTGACCCAGCTTGAAATCCTCGACCAGGTGAATGGCGAACTGCGACGCCTCGCCTGGGAAGAGGGCATCTCGGAGGCGCCGCAGGCGTCGAAATCCTCGCTCAATCGCCTTTCAATGAAGCTCGCCGGCCTGTCGAGGCGCATGCGCGACGCGCGCGCCATGTTCGAGGGGCTGAACGAGCATCTTGACCATGACAGTGTGGATGAAAGCTCCGTCATTCTCGGCGAGTTCTTGAAGACCCTCATCCTCGAGCTGAACGTTGACGGCGCGGCGACCGATCCCAAGGGCGCCATGGAGCTGGCGCGCGCCTATCTCGCGGCCGTCCAGGGCCAGAAGATCAGCGCCGAGCGCCGGGCGAAGCTGCAACGCGAGTATGAGAGCAAAACCGCCAAGGTGATCGACACCGTGGCGAAGGAGGCCGGCCTCTCCAAGGCGACCATAGCGCAGCTTCGGCGTGAGTTCCTGGGCGTGCGGTCGAAGAAGGACAGCGACGAAGAGACCGATGGCGGCGCGAATGCGGCCGGGGTCTGAGGCCGACGCTGGCGCGCCGGTGGTGTCGCGGGACACCTCCTCGCTGCCCGAGGATTTGCCGCGGGGCGCCGACATCCCCGAGAATCTGGACCCATATGCCGAAGGCGTCCTGATGGCGCACCAGGCGGAATGGATCGCGGATGAAAGCGACCTGAAGCTGGCAGAGAAGGGACGCCGCACCGGCGTCACCTTCGCCGAGGCGCTCGACGCAACCCTCATCGCCGCCGGCCGCAAATCGGAGGGCGGGACGAACTACTTTTACATCGGCGACACCAAGGACAAGGGGAGAGAATTCGTTGGCTACGTGGCGCATTTCGCCCGTGTCGTCATGGGCGAGCTGGCGCAGGTCGAAGAGTTCCTCTTCCTCGACCAGCGGGACGATGGCTCCACGAACGAGATCTCGGCGTTCCGCGTGCGGTTCGCCTCGGGGAACCGCGTCGAGGCGCTCTCG
>JASBUY010000301.1 GCA_030147645.1 Aquabacter sp.
CGCCCTTGCGCGCCGCCATGCCCTGGCTCGCCGAGGCGTTGCGGGTGGAGGATTAGGTGCGACTACGCGGGAAAAATGTGTCCCGGATGCGCGCCTCACCCCGTCTTGCAGCCCTCGGTGCCCCATCGGGTTTGCGCGCGACCTTCCGCCGTCAGGAGGCTGCGGAAAAAAAGTTCAATCCCCTTGTCGAAGGCTTCGCGCGGCGTGAGCCCGGTACGCGCCAGCACGGCCGGGTCATGAACACCCTTGATGATCTGCAACCAGTATTCGACCGCGAAGTCCACATCGATATCGGCCCGCACCATGCCGTCCGCAATGCCGGCGCGCAGCATGCCGCCGATCACGAGGGGGATATTGCGATCCTTCAACGCGTCGATCTCACGATAGAGCGCGGGCGCATGTCGCTGCAGGTCCAGGAGGAAGTCCGGCCCCAGGGCACCGAACTGGTCGCCTATGATGGACAGCACCGCTTCCAGCTTGTCGGGAAATGCGCGGTGCGAGGCCATGACCTCGCCCACCTCCTGTCGGATGGCCGCGCCCGTGGCAGCGACGATGGCAGCCACCAGCGCTTCCTTGGAGGAAAAATGGACATAAAGCGTTTTCTTGCTCATGCCGAGCGAGAAGGCGAGATCGTCCATGGTTAAGCCGCTGTATTTGTTCTTCAGCAGCAGTCGGCGCGCCATGGACAGAATGCGGCCGGAAGGGCTGTCGTCGAAATCAATGGCGGGTGGGTGAGGGTCTGACACGATGCAGCGCGACCTCCTTGCGTCGCGGGCCGCCTCGCATCGAGGGCGTCATGAGGCGGTTCTCGCCCTTATCACACGATCTGCATATCTGACGAGAGCCGTCAGATCGTCCGCCGGCCCGCGCGCCGCGATCACATGGTCGGGCCGCACCAGGACCCAGCCCGCCTTGGCCATCCGGTAGCGCTCGCGCACCGTGCCTTGCGGGTCCTCGGCGGCTCCGAACGTCAGGATGCGAACCGCATCCCCGAGACCGGCGAGATGCGGTTCCACATTGATCTGCTGCGCATCGGGAAACAGCAATAGCGAGTGGTGCGTGCCGCAGAGAAGAGGCCAGAGGGTCTGCGACGCTCCTGATGCCCGGTCCGCAAAGCGGGCATCGCGGGCGCGCGTGCCGACATCGGTGCGCGCGGGATGCCGGGGGGGCGCGCCCAGCGCCACCAGAGGGCCATCGGTATAGACGGTGTTGGTCTCGGACAGTTCAAGCTGAAGCTTCTTCTGCGCGGCCGGCAAATTGCCGATGACGGTCACCGCGATGTCGCGCAGCACCTGCGCCACCTTGCTGGAAGCGAAGCTCGCATGGAGCTTCTGTGCAGCGCCCTTCACCACGTCGCGGGCAATGGGACGGCGCTCTGCGCCATAGCTTTCCAGGAGCAGGTCGGCATCGCCCCGGCCGGTGAGGACATAAGCGAGCTTCCAGCCGAGATTCACCGCATCCTGCATGCCGGTGTTCATACCCTGGCCACCCGCCGGGCTGTGAATGTGCGCGGCATCGCCGGCAAGGAAGACGCGCCCCGACCGGTAGCTCTGGGCAAGGCGTTCATTGGTGCGAAAAGCGGAAAGCCAGCTTGGATCGCGCAGGCGCGTGCCGGGCGGTCCGTGTCGGTCCATATAGTCCTGAAGCTCCTGAAGGGTCGGGGGCGTCGCATCCTCGCTCGCGCCGCGAGAGGTGAAGATGCGCCAGACCTCGTCCTCGAAGGGAAACAGCGCCACCGTGCCCCCGTCGTTCCACCACACATAGATGCTGCGGTGGTCAAGAGCGCCGCCGTCGATCTTGACGTCGCCGAGCAGGAACATTTCCGGCTCGGTATAGCCCTCAAAAGAAATGCCGAGGCTCTGGCGCACGAAACTGCGGGCTCCATCGGCTCCCACCAGATAGGCAGCGCGGATCTCTTCCGTCGCTCCGTTTTCATCCGCGATGCGAACGCTCACACCTTCTGCGTCCTGTGTGAACCCCACCAGTTCGCGCCCACGCTCGATCCTACCGCCGAGGTCCGCGAGACGCTCCGAGAGGATCGCCTCGGTGCGCGATTGCGCGATGAGCAGGGGATAGGGATAGGCGCTGTCGATGCCATCGCCGATGGCGAGCGTGGCGAGGCGGTTCTTGCCGTGCCCGGCGATCAGGGACTTCAGGCGCGCGGCTTCCCGTTCGAAATGGCCCACGACCCCCATGGTCTCAAGCGCCTCCAGGCTCGCGCTCCAGATGGCCAGCGCTTTCGACACCGTCGCGGGTTCGTGGTTGCGGTCGATCAGGCGCACGGGGATGCCGTGCTGCCGAAGCGTGATGGCGAGCGAGAGGCCGGTCGGCCCTGCGCCGCTGATAAGAACGGGAATCTGCCCTAAGGTCATGAGCGCCTCCAATGCCCCGATGCCTGTCCTGGCATAAGGTGAGTACTGAAGAAACTAAACTGGTTTCTAGAGTTTCAGCAAGTGAGGTGCGCAAAAAAAAAGCCCGGCCATGCGCCGGGCTTTTTAGGTTGCTGCGAAAGGGGCGATTGCCGTCAGATATCCAGCGTGTTGTCCCGCTCCCATTGGGTGAGGTGCCGACAATAGGCGTTCCATTCCTCGGTCTTCAGCTTCAGATAGCCGGAGACGAAGGCATCGCCCAGGCTGTCCCGCATCACCTTGGACTTGTCCAGCGCGCGCAGGGCATCCAGCATGTTGAGGGGCAGCTTCTTGGCGCCCTTCACCTTGTGGCCGTCCGTATACATGTTGATGTCGAGCCGCTTGCCCGGATCGCGATTATTGGTGATGCCGTCGAGCCCGCCCGCCAGCAGCGCCGCCTGGAGCAGATAGGGATTGGCCGCGCCGTCTGCGAGGCGGAACTCGAAGCGGCCCGCATCGGGGATGCGGATCATGTGGGTGCGGTTATTGCCGGTATAGGTGACCGAGTTGGGCGCCCAGGTGGCACCGGAAATGGTGCGCGGGGCGTTGATGCGCTTGTAGGAATTCACCGTCGGATTGGTGAGGGCGCAGATAGCGTCCGCATTGTGGATCAGGCCGCCGATGAACTTGTAGCCGATATCGGAGACGCCCAGCTCCCCCTTGGGGTCGGAGAAGGCGTTCTTGCCCTTCTTCCACAGCGACACATGGGCATGGCAGCCCGAGCCGGTGAGGTTGATGAAGGGCTTGGGCATGAAGGTCGCGCGCAGGCCGTGCTGTTCGGCGATGGTCTTGACCATATATTTGAAGAAGACGTGCCGGTCGGCGGTGAGCAGCGCGTCGTCATAGTTCCAGTTCATCTCGAACTGGCCGTTGGCGTCTTCATGGTCGTTCTGGTAGGCGCCCCAGCCGAGCGACAGCATGGCGTCGCAGATGGCCTTGATGACATCGTAGCGCCGCATCAGAGCGGACTGGTCGTAGCAGGGCTTTTCCGCCGTGTCGGACGCGTCCGAGATGGTCTTCCCGTCCGGCGTGATGAGGAAATATTCGCATTCGACGCCGGTCTTCATCTCATAGCCCAGCGCCTGCGCGGCGGAGAGCTGGGCCTTCAGCACCGAGCGCGGCGCCTGCGCCACCAGCTTGCCCTCCATATAGAGATCGGAGGCGAGCCAGCCGATTTCCGGCTTCCAGGGCAGTTGGATCAGCGAGGCCGGATCTGGAACCGCGAACAGGTCCGGGTCGGCTGGCGACATGTCGAGCCAGGTGGCGAAACCGGCGAAACCGGCGCCCGCCGACTGCATCTCCTTTATGGCCGAGGCGGGCACCAGCTTGGCGCGCAGCGCGCCGAACAGGTCAACATACGAGATGAGGAAATAGGTGATGCCCTTCTCTTTGGCGATCTTCGCCAGATCGAGCGAGGCAGCGGTGGACGCGCGGCCTTCGGCATCGCGCAGGGCAGCGGGAAAGCGGGTCATTGTCATGTCCCCTGAACAGGTCTGGAAGGTTTTCGTTGATCTTGTTGATGCAACCGCCGCGCCAAGGCGCGGCGGTGATGGGGCTCAGTAGCCGGTGCGGCCGGGAATCCAGTCGGTGCCGGCGAGCGGAACGCCGGCCATGGCCGCAGCCTCCACGGTGAGGGCGACAAGATCCTCCGGCTCCAGATTGTGCAGGTGGCTCTTGCCGCAGGCGCGGGCGATGGTCTGGGCCTCCAGCGTCATGACGCCCAGATAATTGGCAAGCCGGCGGCCAGCCTTGACCGGGTCGAGGCGCGCCCACAATTCCGGGTCCTGCGTGGTGATGCCGGCGGGGTCGCGTCCCTCGTGCCAGTCGTCATAGGCCCCGGCGGTGGAACCCAGCGCCTGATATTCGGCCTCGTATTGCGGGTCGTTGTCGCCGAGCGCCACCAGCGCCGCCGTGCCGATGGCCACCGCGTCCGCGCCCAGCGCCAGGGCTTTCGCCACATCCGCGCCGGAGCGGATGCCGCCGGAGACGATCAGCTGCACCTTGCGGTGCATGCCCAGGTCCCGCAGCGCCTGCACGGCGGGGCGGATGGCGGAGAGGATCGGGATGCCCACATGCTCGATGAACACGTCCTGCGTCGCGGCCGTGCCGCCCTGCATGCCGTCCAGAACCACCACGTCGGCGCCGGACTTCACCGCGAGGGAAATGTCGTAATAGGGCCGCGAGGCGCCGACCTTCACATAGATCGGCTTTTCCCAATCGGTGATTTCGCGCAATTCGCTGATCTTGATCTCCAGATCGTCCGGCCCGGTCCAGTCCGGGTGCCGGCAGGCGGAACGCTGGTCGATCCCCGGCGGCAGGGTGCGCATCTTCGCCACCCGCTCGGATATCTTCTGGTCGAGCAGCATGCCGCCGCCGCCCGGCTTGGCG
>JASBUY010000463.1 GCA_030147645.1 Aquabacter sp.
AGATTGTTGAAATCATGCGCTACGCCGCCAGTCAGCTTCCCCACCGCTTCCATTTTCTGGGCGTGGAGCAGGACCTGTTCCATGCGCTCGCGCTCGGCGGCCTGGTTGCGCCATTGCTCGGCGGCGGCGTCCAACTCCGCCGTCCGCTCGGAGACTTTGACTTCGAGAGTCTGGTTGAGCTGGACCAAAAGGTCCTCGCTGGCGCGCAAAGCCGCCTCGGTGCGCCGGCGCTCCTCCACCTCGCGCTGCGCGGCCTGGAACAGGCGCGCATTGTCGATGGCAATGGCGGCCTGCGCCGCGATGCCCGCCACCAAGCGCTCGGCGCGGTCGGTAAAGATGGCGGGCTCGGGATGCCCCAGAAACAGGGCGCCGAGCACTTCGCCCGAACGCGAGACGACCGGCATGGTCAGATAGGAGCGCACCGGAAGATGCCCCTCCGGCATGCCGAAGAAAGGGGCGCTCTTGCCGTAGCGCGGGTCGTCCCGCACATCGTCGCAGCGCACGGATGCTTCGCCATCGAATGTCGGGGCGAAGATTTCGGTCTTGCGCGGCATGGGGAATTGCGCGAACGCGTCGCGCGGCACGCCGGAGAGCGTGTAGAGCATGTAGCTCTCGCCGTCCGCATCCGCGACATTGTAGAAAAAGGCGCCATAGGCTGCGCCGGACAAGCGGGTGGCGGCATCCGTCACCGCCTGCACGGCGCGGGCGAGATCCAGCTCTCCCGCCAGCGCAATGCCGACGCGGTTCAAGGTCTCCAGCGTCGCCGCCTCTTCGCGCAAGGCATGGGTCATCGCGCGGCGCACCCGGGCGGTGGCGAGCACGCCATCCACCCGCGCAACCAATTCGCGCGCGGAAAAGGGCTTTACGAGATAATCGTCAGCCCCCGCCGCGATACCCTCCACGCTCGCCTCCTCGCCCGCGCGGGCGGAAAGCACCACGATCGGCAGATCGCGCAGCTCCGCATCCTCGCGAATGGCGCGGATCAACCCGAACCCGTCCAGGCGGGGCATCATGATGTCAGTGACGAGAAGGTCCGGGCGTCGTCGGCGGATCGCGGCAATCGCCGCCTCGCCGTCCGCCACGGGCTCACACGCATGTCCGTCAAGCAGGCGGCAGAGATAATCTCGCATGTCGGCATTGTCGTCGGCGACGACAATGCGGGCGGGAATGGTGGCACCCGTTCGGCCATCGGCCGGCGCTTCCTCGGCAAAAGCGTCCACCCCGTCCCCACCGCTCGGAAGCCAGCGCAGCGCCTCGTCCACGAAGACTTGGACGCGACTGCTGGAGGAAGGGTCGGGCCGCGCCTGGACGGCGGCGTCGGCGACGCGCAGCGGCAGGGCCACCGTGAACGTGGTGCCCTGGCCCTCCACACTCTCGACGCCGACCGTGCCGCCATGGAGATTGACCAATTCCTGCACCAAGGCGAGCCCGATTCCGCTGCCCTCGAAGCTGCGGCCACGCGCGCCTTCAATGCGGCGGAAGCGCTCGAACAGATGCGGCAATTCGGACGCCGGAATGCCGGAGCCGGTGTCGCGCACCTCCAGAACAAGCGCGCCATCCTCTACCCGCAGGCTGACCGCGATCTCACCCTCGAAGGTGAATTTGAACGCGTTGGACAGCAGGTTGAGAACGATTTTCTCCCACATGTCCCGGTCCACCAGGACGGGAGCCGGCAGTGGCGGGCAGGCGACGGTGAGCGCAAGGCCGGCCTTTTCCGTCGCCGACCGGAAGTTGCTGGCCAGTTCCGCCGTCAGCGCCGCAAGGTCGGTGGGCTCGAGATTGGCCTTCGTGCGGCCCGCCTCGATACGCGAGAAATCCAGCAGGGCATTGACCAGTTTCAGCAGGCGGGTCGCGTTGCGATGCGCCACGCCCGCTCGCTCGCGATGCGCGGGCGGCAGCGACTGGGCCTCGCCTAGCATGTCCTCCAGCGGCCCCAGCATCAGCGTGAGCGGGGTGCGGAATTCGTGGCTGATATTGGAGAAGAAGATGGTCTTTGCGCGATCCAGCTCGGCCAGGGCCTCGGCGCGGTGGCGCTCCTGCTCATAGGCGTCCGCATTGGCAATAGCGGCTGCGATCTGCCCCGCCGCGAGCTCCAGAAAGCCGCGATAACTCGCGTCGAACAAGCGGTAGCGATTAAGCCCCACGGCGAGGATACCGCTCCTCCCGGTATCCCCCGCGGCGTGAATATGCAGCAGCGCCAGTTGCACCGGCGGCTCGCCCCACGCGCCGTGCGGCAGCGCGGACGGAGCGGCTTCGCCGCCGCCGATGGCGAGCAGGCTGGGCTCATGCGTCTTTAGAATCTGCGCCACCGGCCAGTGGGTGGCGTCGACATCCAGCCTCTCGGGCGCCTCGGCATGGCCCGGCGCAATGCCCGCCGCTCCCATGAGGCTGAGCGAGGAGAGGGCCGCGTCCGCCATATAAATCATGGCGAAGGGGAGATCATGGGGATTGGTGGAGAGGGCGGCCACCGCCTGCTCGCAGGCATCCTGCCAGGAGCGCGCATTGGCGGTGCGCGCGGCGAGCTCCCGCAACAGGGTCAGTTGACGTTCGCCGATGACGCGTTGCGTGTCGTCGGTATTGGCGCAGATGATGCCGCCGGGGCTTCCGTCATCGTCGGGGATCGGGCTGTAGGAGAAGGTGTAATAGGTTTCCTCAGGATACCCGTTGCGCTCCATGATCAGGAGCTGCTCTTCCACATAGGTCCCCTCGACGCCTCCCATGGCCGTCGCCAGCATGGGCCCGATGTCCCGCCAGATTTCCCGCCAGACTTCGGACGTGGGCCGGCCAAGGGCCCAGGGATGCTTGCCGCCGATGATCGACTTATACGCGTCGTTATAAAAGAAAATGAGGTCCGCCCCCCAGCCGATCCAGATGGGCTGGCGCGAGGTCAGCATAATCCGTATGGCAGTCTTCAACGCCTGCGGCCATTGCTCGGGCGGACCGAGCGGTGTCTCATCCCAGGCAAAGCCTCGCAGCAGGGCGCCCATTTCGCCGCCGCCT
>JASBUY010000471.1 GCA_030147645.1 Aquabacter sp.
CCGAGCATGCCGTCCGACTGCAAAGTCCGCTTATGCGCGCCATCACCACGTGCGCCGCCATACAGCACGCCGAGCACCGGCGCATAGACCACGCCGAGCACCGGCTCACCGTGTTCGATGAGCGCGATATTCACCGTGAACTCGCCATTGCGCGAGACGAATTCGCGGGTTCCGTCCAACGGGTCCACCAGGAAGAAGCAGCCGCAGGCGGCAGGGCAGTGGCCAGCGGCCACCTGCTCTTCCGCCACGACGGGGACACCGGGGGCGAGGCGGGCCAGCCCTTCCAGGATCACGGCTTCCGCGCGGGTGTCGGCCAGCGTCACGGCCGAGGCGTCCGCCTTGCGCGCCACCTCGAAATCCGTCGCATAGACCGACAGAATCTCCCGCCCGGCCGCCACCGCGAGGCGTTCCAGGTCGGGCAGAAGCGAGGTCAGAGCGGGCAGGGTCATGCCGGGATCCAAAGGAGACTGGCGTCCTTAGCGCCGCCGTGTCTGGTTTGCAAGATTTCTCGGGAATTACCAAAATTCACACGAGACATACGTATTATCGGAGATCGCTGGTCGGCAACATTTCCCGGGACCCTGCCGTCTTCTTGTTATAAGGACACGCCATCTTGTCGGCGACGACAGCGGCGCGGCTGGCACACAGCTGCTCGAAGGATTTGGACCATGCGCGTTGCAATGATCGGTACCGGCTATGTGGGGCTGGTCTCGGGTGCTTGCTTTGCCGATTTCGGCCATCACGTAACCTGCATCGACAAGGATGCCTCCAAGATCGAGATGCTGCGCGAGGGGCGCATTCCCATTTTCGAGCCGGGCCTCGACGAATTGGTGGCGCGCAACAAGGCGGCGGGGCGGCTCGATTTCGACACCGATCTGACCCGCGCCGTGAAGGAAGCCGAGGCGGTCTTCATCGCCGTGGGCACGCCGTCGCGCCGGGGCGATGGCCATGCGGACCTCTCTTATGTGTTCGCCGCCGCGCGGGAGATCGCGAATGTGGCCGAGGGCTATACGGTGGTGGTCACCAAATCCACGGTTCCGGTGGGCACAGGCGACGAAGTCGAACGGGTGATCCGCGAGGCGCGGCCGGACGCCGATATTTCCGTTGTGTCGAACCCGGAATTCCTCCGCGAAGGCGCGGCGATCGAGGATTTCAAGCGCCCCGACCGCGTCGTGGTGGGCACCGAGGACCCGCGCGCGCGGGCCGTGATGTCCGCGCTCTACCGGCCGCTCTCGCTCAACAATCTGCCGCTCATGTTCACCGCCCGGCGCACCTCCGAGCTGATCAAATATGCCGGCAACGCCTTCCTCGCCATGAAGATCACCTTCATCAACGAGATGGCCGACCTGTGCGAACAGGTGGGCGCCAATGTGCAGGACGTGGCGCGCGGCATCGGCCTCGACAATCGCATCGGCCCGAAATTCCTTCATGCCGGCCCCGGCTATGGCGGCTCCTGCTTCCCGAAGGATACCTTGGCCCTGACGCGGACCGCACAGCAGGCCGGCGCGCCGCTGCGCATCATCGAGACGGTGGTGGCCGTCAATGATGTGCGCAAGCTCGCCATCGCGCGCAAGGTGGAGAAGGCGCTGAACGGGCAGGTGAGGGGAAAGACCATCGCGGTCCTCGGCCTCACCTTCAAACCCAATACCGACGACATGCGTGAAAGCCCGGCCATCTCCATCATCAATGCCCTGATCGACAAGGGCATGCAGGTGCGTGCCTATGATCCGGAGGGCATGGAAGAGGCCAAGCGGCTGCTGCCGGCCTCGGTATTCTACGGCACGGGTCCCTATGAGGTGGCCGAGGGCGCGGACTGCCTGGTTATCATCACCGAATGGGACGCGTTCCGCGCGCTCGATTTTGAGCGCCTGAAGACCATCATGCGCCAACCTGTTCTGGTGGATCTGCGCAACATCTATGTGCCCGAGCAGATGGCGCAGCTCGGCTTTGCCTATGAGAGTGTCGGCCGTCCCACCGGGGCTCCGGCCGAGTCCCAGCTCACCGCCGCGGAATAGAGCAGGGCGGTCGCACCGCCCTTCCCCGGATGGCGGAACACTTGGCCCCGCAAGGCGTTCGGAAGGCAGGCGGCGAACGGCTCGTCCGCCCCAGCCGAACATCGAACGGGAGCACCGCCATGGGACTTTTCTCGAAAGACATTCAGACCATGGACGATCTGTTCGTCCATACCCTTCGTGACATCTATTACGCGGAGAAGCGCATCCTCAAAGCGCTGCCCAAGATGATCGACAAGGCCGGCGACCCCGGTCTGAAGCAGGCCTTCAAGGCGCATCTGGCTGAAACGGAAGGCCACGTGACCCGCCTCGAAGAGGTGTTCCGCATGCATGGCGCTGAAGCCAAGACGGTGACGTGCCCTGCGATCGACGGCATCATCGACGAAGCGGAAGAGATCGCCGGCGAAGTGGCCGACCAGGAAGTGCTCGATGCGGCCCTCGCCGCCGCCGCGCAGGCGGTGGAGCATTACGAAATGACCCGCTATGGCAGCCTCGCCGCCTGGGCCCGTCGCTTGGGCCGCGCCGACTGCGCGAGCGTGCTCGAAAAGACGCTTGCCGAGGAGAAGGCGGCCGACAAGAAGCTCACCGACATCGCGGAATCCAAGCTGAACATCCGCGCGGCGGAATAAGCGGATCGCGACTTGAAGAGGGGCGGCGTTCCGGCGCCGCCCTTTCTCAATCCCATAAGATTCGCATAAGAGATATTATGGAATATAAATTGGTGTTTTGAGGCAGGGACTTGGCCCTACCTACGGCCAGTGGACCGATGGCGGCAGGCTCCATCCCCGCAACCGATCCGGGCCGCCTCTTCAGGTCCGGTCCAGCGTTTCGACGGCGCGCATCACGCCGCGCAGCTCCGCGAGCCCGCGCAGACGGCCGATGGCCGTGTAACCGGGATTGGTGCGCTTGGTGAGTGCGAGATCGTCCAGCATGCGGTGGCCGTGATCGGGCCGGAAGACAATCTTCTCTCCCTGTGGCCGAGACCGGTCTTCCCGCAGCAGAGCGCGCACGACCGCCACCATGTCCACGTCGCCGTCCAGATGATCGGCCTCATGGAAAGACAGGCCGTCCGGTGCCCGCTTGGTGGCGCGCAGATGGGCGAACGCGATGCGCGGCCCAAATTTTCTGACCATCTCGGGAAGATCATTGTCCGGGCGCACGCCGAGCGATCCGGTGCAGAAGCACATGCCGTTGGCCTTGGAGGGCACGGCATCGAACAAAGCGGCATAATCCTCCGCATGGGAGGCGATGCGCGGCAATCCGAACAAGGGGCGCGGCGGATCGTCAGGGTGCAGGGTCAGCGTGACTCCCAGTTGCTCTGCGACCGGCGTAACCCGCTCCAGAAACGCCACCAGATGTGCGCGCAGGCGCGGCGCATCAATGCCCTCGTAGGCCCGCAACTTCTCACGGAAACCTTCGAGGGTCAGCGGCTCGGTGGTCGAACCCGGGAGGGCGCTCGCGATCACGCGCACCAATTCGGCCTGGTCGTCCTCGGTCATGGCCTCGTAGGCGGCACGCGCGCGCGCCTTGGCGGCATCGTCATAGGCCGCATCCGCACCCGGGCGCTTCAGCAGGAACAGCTCGAACGCGGCATAGCGATCCTGGTCGAACCGCAGCGCCTTGGCTCCGTTTGGCAATTCCCATTCGAGATCGGTTCGCGCCCAGTCGATCACCGGCATGAAATTGTAGCAGATGATGCGGATTCCGCAGCGCGCCACCGCCTCCAGGCTGGCGATCCAGGCCTCGATTGATGCGTTCGCCTTGCCGCCGAGGCGCTTCACGTCGTCCGGGATCGGGATGGATTCCACCACGCTCCAGGTGAGGCGCGTGCGATGGGGCGCCGCCTCCTCGATTTCCCATTGGCGCCGCGCGACCTCCGCCTCCGTCCAAGCGGTGCCGATGGGCACGTGATGCAGCGCCGTCACCACGTCGCTGGCCCCGGCCTGGCGCACATCATCGAGACTGACCGGATCATCCGGCCCGTACCACCGCCACCCTTCACGCATCAGACTTCTCCCAGGCCCGAGCTGCGGACCCTCGATTTCGTGTCAACCGGCGAAGGATCAGCGGCCCGCCGGCGCGGCGGACCCGTCCTCGCTCTCGAACGTCATCATGTCATAGGCCGGCACCACCCCCTCCGGCAGCCGCGCGGCCAAGGCGTCGTAATCCAGGTCGGTATGAAGGTTCGTGAGGATGGCCCGCCGCGCCCGCAAGGTCGCGATATGGTCCAGCGCCTCCTGGACGGTGAAATGGGTCGGATGGGGCTGATCGCGCAACGCGTCCAAAATCCAGATATCGAGCCCGTGCAGATGATCCAGGCTGTTGGCGGGAAAGGCGCTGACGTCGCTCGAATAGGCCACGTCCCCGAAGCGGAACCCGAAGGAATCGATATCGCCGTGGTGCTGGCGGAACGGCAGGGCGGAGATGACGCCCCCTGCCCCTTTCACATCGATGCTCCGCCCTTCATGAAAGCGGTGCTCCTGAAGGATGGGCGGATAGCTGCCGCCCGCGGGCGTCTGGAAGCAATAAGCGAACCGGGCATGCAGGGCGGCCGAGGTCTCTTCATCAATATAGGCATCGATGCGCCGGCGGTTATGGATCACCAGTGGGCGGATATCATCCACGCCATGGGTGTGGTCCGCATGGGCGTGGGTGAAGAGGATGGCGTCGATATCGGTGACCTTGGCGTCGAGCAATTGCTCACGCAGATCGGGAGAGGTGTCCACCAAAACGGTCGTCGTTCCGCCCGGGCCGCGGCGCTGAACCAGAAGCGAACAGCGGCGCCGGCGATTGCGCGGATTGTCCGGGTTGCACGCGCCCCATCCCTGCCCCACCCGCGGCACCCCGCCCGATGAACCGCAGCCGAGGATCGTGAAGGTCAAAGACATGGCAGCTCCGCAGCATGCCCGCGCCTGTCGCGGGCGACGGACCACAGGGCCGCGCGCAGACGAGGGATCTCTTCTTCCCCTCTAGCCGGGCGCGGGGCGCGCATAAAGCCCTGCGGCGGATTTGTGCGCAACCAACTGGCGCGAGATGCGTTGTCCGCAAGCTCTGCCATTGCGGCGGATCACGCGGTGGGCTTGGGCCGGCCATCGCTTCACCGACCCATCTCGGGAGCTTCGAGCATCATGGACAGGCCGCCCCCCGCGCGCACCCCAAGCGAGGATTCCGTGCGCGAGGATGTGCGCCCCGAAGGCCGCATCTCCGTCGAAGCGGTGGCGGCGCTGCTGGGCTTCATGGCCATCGTCGCTATGCTGTCGCTGGCGCGCGACGTGTTCGTGCCGGTGGCGCTCGCAGTGCTGCTCAGCTTCGTTCTATCCCCCGTAATCATGGTGCTGCGACGCATCCGCGTGCCGCGCACGCTGGCCGTGGTGCTGGTGGTGTTCGTCGCGCTCCTGGGCATCCTCTCCCTGACCACCCTCGTGGCGTTCCAGGTGGCGGATCTCGCGAGCGAACTGCCGCGCTATACGCAGACCATTCGGGAAAAGGTGCGCACCCTGAAGGGCGCGACCGAGGGTCCCGGGACCTGGGACCGGCTCTCCGCCATGTTCGAGGATCTCGGCAACGAGATTCAGGCCGCCCCGGCCGCGCGGCCCGAGGGCGCGCCCCTTCCCGTGGAGATCCACGAACCGGCGCCCGGCGCCATCGGCATGGTTCAGACCTATGCGGAGCCCCTCCTCCATCCGCTGGCGACCATCGGCATCATCTTCATCTTCGCCGTCTTCATCCTCCTCCAGCGCGAGGATTTGCGAAACCGGCTGATCCGCCTCGCCGGCGCCCATGACATCCAGCGCACCACGGCGGCGCTGGACGATGCGGCGGCGCGGCTGTCCCGCTTCTTCCTCGCGCAGGTGATGCTGAATGCCGCCTTCGGTGCGGTGATCGGCGTCGGGCTTTGGCTGATCGGCGTGCCGAGCCCCGCTTTGTGGGGTCTGCTCGCCGCGGTGCTACGCTTCGTGCCCTATGTGGGCGCCATCATCGCGGCGGTGCTCCCCCTCATCATGGCCATCGCGGTGGATCCGGGCTGGAGCATCGTCGTCTCCACCGCCTTGCTGTTCGCGGTGGTAGAGCCGCTGGTGGGCCATATCATCGAGCCGCTGCTCTATGGCCGCAGCACGGGCCTCTCGCCCGTGGCGGTGGTGGCCGCCGCCACTTTCTGGACCTGGCTGTGGGGACCGATCGGTCTGGTCCTCTCCACGCCGCTCACCTTGTGCCTGGTCGTGCTCGGCCGGCATGTGGAGCAATTGGGCTTTCTCGATGTGATGCTGGGCGACCGCCCGCCCCTCACGCCGGCGGAATTGTTCTATCAGCGCATGCTGGCGGGCGACCCCATCGAGGCGACGGCGAAGGCGGAGGAATTCCTCAAAGAGGGCACGCTCTCCGCCTATCTGGACGAAGTGGCCCTGCCCGGCCTGCGCCTCGCCCAGCGCGACGCGGAGCGCGGCGCCATCGATCACGGGCGGATGGTGCGCATCCAGGAAAGCGTGTTCGAGATGCTGGACAATCTCACCCCCGCGCAGGAGGTGGAGGGCAAGACCGACGATCCCGAGGCCGAGGCCGCGCTGGAACAGGCGCGCGCCGCGCCCTCCAGGCTGAAGCGCGAGCCGGTTCCGCCCTGGCCGGAGGGCGCCGACATTGTGTGCCTCGCGGTACGCTCGCCGCTGGATCTCGCGGCGGCGGCGCTCTGCCGGCATCTGCTGGCCGAGCGTGGAATTGCGGCGCGCATCGGCACGGCCGAGGCCTTCAAGTCGGAGCATCGCGATGTCCGCGACCCGATCATGCTGCTGTCCTCGATGGAGACGCGCTCGGTGGCGCTGCTGCGCTATTCCGCCCGGCGCCTGCGCCGCACAGCTCCCGGAGCGCACCTCGTCCTGTGCGCCTGGGGCGCATCGGCGAACGGCGCGCTGAAGGCCGGGCTGTCGGGCCTTGCCGAAATTGATCAATGGGTGGAGCGGATGAGCGAATTGGAGCCGCCGGCCACCGAGGCCGCCACTGTGGCCCCGCCCCTGCCGCAGAACGCTCTCTCCTGAGGTCCCGGATGGAGAGAGAAATGGTCGGAGCGAGAGGATTTGAACCTCCGACCCCTAGTCCCCCAGACTAGTGCGCTAACCGGGCTGCGCTACGCTCCGACG
>JASBUY010000304.1 GCA_030147645.1 Aquabacter sp.
CCCGCTCCCCCGGGCCGCGCCCCGGGCGCGGCGCGCCCGGCGGACGGCCGGGACGCCACACTTCGATCAGTGCAGGCTCAGAAGCCTCGACCGCCACCGCAGCGGCGTCGCCCGTGGTTTCGCCAGCGACCGCATCCTCAGCCGCGTCCTCGGCGACGGGCGCCTCACTGAGCGGCGCCTCGGACGTCTCGTCCGGGGCCGCTTCCACGGCATCCGGCGTATCGACCGTCTCCGCCTCGGGCTCCGACGCGGGTTCCACGGTCTCCGTGATGTCCTGCGGGGTGGCCGCGTCGCCGGCTCCCTCTTCGGCGACGGCTTCGATCGCCTCGGGCGCGCCGGCATCGTCCAGCGTCGCCTCGGCGATCGCGTCCGCCTCGGAGGCGCTCTCGACGGGATCGAACAGAAGATCGGCCTCGATGGCGCCTTCCGGCGCCGGAGCGAGGTCGGGAACGGGGGCGCTCACAGGCGCCTCGGCCTCCGGAGGGGGCGCCGCGCGGCGCTCCATGCGGTAGCCCAGCGATTTCAAGATGGAGGCAAAATCCTCGCCCGAGCAGCCGGCAAGCGAGGTCATGCCGACCGTCACCACGAAGCCGCGCCCGTCCACCGCGCCCGCGGGCTTGGGACCGGGAGATTGCGGGCGCCAGGCTAGCGCGGGACGGATCAGGTCCGCGAGCCGCTCCAGAATGTCCACGCGCACGGCCCGCTCGCCGCAGACGCGGAAGCCGGCGGCGCGATAGAGACCCTTCTGGATCTCGTGGTCCACGGGAATGGAGGTGCGGCCGGACGCGGCGAGGCTCGGCAGCTCGTCGATGCCCTTCTGGGCGAGGCCGCCATGCTTCAGCGCATAGAGCTCAAGCGCCAGCGCGCGGGGCGCGGGCTTCAGCAGCGCCGGCAGATAGATGTGATGGGCGCCGAACCGCACGCCATATCCGCGCAGCGTGGCGCGCGAGGGCTGGTCGAGGGTCTTCATCTCCTCGGCCACCTTGGCGCGCTCCAGCACGCCGAGGCTTTCCACGATCTGGAAGGCGATGCCGCGCGCGATGCCGGTGAGGTCCGGGGCGTCCGACAGCTTGGTCAAAGCGCCGAGCAGCTTCTCCACATGCGCCTTGATCCAAAGCGCGATGCGCGCATCCACCTGGTCGCGCGAGGCGCCGGTGAGATGTTCGTCCGCGATGATCTTGAAGCGCGGCGCGAGCACGGTGTCGCCGGGAATGAGCTTTGCCACCGGGTCGCCGATCCAGCGGATCGTGCCGTCCGCAGCCAGGACGAAGGCTTCGTCCACCGCGGCGCCAAGCCGGGTCGCCCGGGCCTCGATCTCGCCCGCGAGGGCTTTTTGGGCCGCAGCGCGCAGCGCCTTGGCCTCCTCGCCGCCGGCGGAGGGGTCGGGGGCGAACTGAAAGCCGAGGAGGTGGCCGATCTTGTGGCCTTCCACGGTGACGTCGCCGGTCTTGCTGATCTCAGTTTCGAGCATCTTGTTCTCTCGCAGGCGCCGCATGAGCACGCTGGTCCGTCGATCCACGAAGCGTTGTGCCAACCGCTCGTGCAGCGCATCGGACAGCTTGTCCTCGACCCCTCTCGTGACGCCTTGCCAGTGGTCCGGATCCTTGAGCCAGTCGGGCCGGTTGGCAACGTAGGTGAGTGTCCTCACCTGCGCGATCCGTCTCGACAGCGTGTCGATGTCCCCTTCCGGGCGATCGGTCAAGGCGATTTGACGCGCGAACCACTCATCAGGGATGCGACCGCCTGTCCCCACATGGTCGAAAAGGGTGCGCACAAGCTCCGCATGGGCGCCCGGAGAGATCTTGCGATAGTCCGGCACCTGGCACACGTCCCAGAGCCGCTCGACCACGGCGGCGCTGGTGGCGCGGGCTGCGACATCGCTCTCGCGGCCTAGGATTTCCAGCACTTGAACGTCGTCGGCGGTGGGCGCGCGGGTCAGGCCCTCTTCCCGCGGGGGAAGCGCGAGGCTCGCCTGGAGCGCCTTGACGGACGAATAATCGGGTACCGCGTTGCGCCATTGCAACACCTTGGCGGTGTCGAACACATGGCCTTCCAGGCGCTCCACCAATTCCGGCTCGAAGGCGGGGCAGCGGCCTGTCGTGCCGAACGTGCCGTCGCGCGTCGCGCGCCCGGCGCGGCCCGCGATCTGCGCCATCTCGGAGGGGTTGAGGCGGCGGAACTGCCAGCCGTCGAACTTGCGGTCCGAGGCGAAGGCGACATGGTCCACGTCGAGATTGAGGCCCATGCCGATGGCGTCGGTCGCCACCAGATAGTCCACGTCGCCGCTCTGATAGAGTTCCACCTGCGCGTTGCGGGTCCGCGGCGAAAGCGCGCCCATCAC
Source organism: Aquabacter sp. (assembly GCA_030147645.1). GTDB lineage: Bacteria > Pseudomonadota > Alphaproteobacteria > Rhizobiales > Xanthobacteraceae > Aquabacter. Next base: position 2,342 of record JASBUY010000304.1, read on the forward strand.
GACCGCCGCCCCGCCCCTTTGGCGGCGGATTAACTCGGCGATGGCATAGACCTCCTCCGCCGAGAAGGCGACGATGGCGGAGCGA
>JASBUY010000474.1 GCA_030147645.1 Aquabacter sp.
CTCGCCCCCCGAAGCGAGTCCATAGGCGGCGCCGAGGCCATAGAACCAGATATTGGCGAGGAGGAATCCGAGCGTGCTGCCCCGGAACGCCGCGCCGGGACTGCGGCCGAAACGGGTGTAATCGGCAATCAGCGGCAGCCAGGACAGGGGCATGGCGACCACGAGGTCCACGGCCCCGCCAAAGCCCATGGCGCCCGTGCCCGGCCGGGCGAGCAATTCGGAGAGATCGTGCAGGGACAGGAGGCGCACCGTGAGCCAGAGCGCCGCCGCCAGCAGCAGCCAAAGCCCCCAGGCCCGCAGGAAGCGCCGCACGAAGGAGACCGGACCGAGCGCCGCGATGGCGGTGGCGAGCGCGCCGAAGAGCAAGATCCAGACGGAGGGCAGCGAGACGCCGAACGTCGTCTTCGCCAGCGCGTCCGCCGCATCGCCCATGACGATGATCTCGAACGCCCCCCAGCCGACCAATTGCACCACGTTGAGAACCGTGGGCAGGGCCGCGCCGCGCAGCCCGAGGGTCGGCCGCAGCATGGCCATGGAGGCCAGCCCCGAATCCGCACCCACCACGCCCGCCAGCCCGAGCAGGCCGACGCCGATTACCGATCCCACCAGGATCGCCGCCAGCGCGGCGGGAAGGCTCAGGCCCGGCGTGAGCAGCGCCCCCGCCTGCAGCACCAGGAGGCCGATGCCGAGGCTGAACCACAGCGCGAACAGATCGCGCGCGGAAAACACCCGCCGCTCGGGCGCGACGGGACGAAGCGGGTCATAGCTCGGAGTATCAAGGCTCATGGGGTCTGATCGCGGCGGGGGAACGGTTGCGTCCCCCTTGCGCCCGCGCGCGCGGAAAGTCGAGCCCCCGCGCGCGTTTCAGAACCGCTCCAGGGCGCCGGACCCGGCGCGCCCGTACCTGTTTCAACCCGTTCTTCGGGGCGCGAACCGGGGTCCCCGGTTTGCGCGAAAAAATGCTTCAGCGCCGCTCGCCGGAGGGCAGATAGGGCGCGAGCGCGTGGGCGAGCATTGAGGGGGTGAGCGATTGCAGCCACACCTTGCCCGGCCCCGTGAGCTGGGCGAGGAACAGCCCGTCGCCGCCGAACAGAATGTTCTTGATGCCCCGCATCATGGTGATGTCGAAGGAGACGCTCTCCTCGAACATGCCCACATGGCCGGGATTGACCAGGATCGTCTGCCCCGGCGCCAGCGTGTAGGAAATGATCTCGCCGCCGAGTTCCACATAGGCCGTGCCCTGCCCCGCAAGCCGCTGGAGCACAAAACCCTCGCCGCCGAACACGCCGGCGCCAAGCCGCTGCTGGAAGCCGATGGAGAGTTCCAGCCCATGGGCGCCGGCCAGGAAGCCGCTGCGCTGGACCATATAGCCCCGCCCCGCCGCCACATGGACCTCGATGATATTGCCGGGCACGGTGGCCGCGAAGGCGACCAGGCCCTCGCCGCCTTCGGCGGTGAATTCGGTCATGAACAGGCCGCCGCCGGAAATCGCCCGGCCGATGGCGCCGAGGAAGCCGCTGGCCCCCGCCGTGGCCATGGTGGTGTTCAGCGCGATGTTGGGGGTCATCCAGGAGAGCCGATCGGGCTCCGCGATCAGGGTCTCGCCCGGAGCAAGGGTGACTTGGAGAACCGGTAGCGTGGTGCCTGTAATTTCAGTACGCATGTTCGCCATGATCTAGGAGCAGGGATCGGCACAGTGGGCGCGCGCGCCGGCATCGGCAACAGCTTTCTGCGCGCGTCCGCAAGGGGGAAGTGATGGTCTCACGCTTGCGTCTTTTGATCCTCGGCCTCGCCTTGGCCGGCGAAATGACGGTCGCCGCGCCCACCTTGGCCGCGCCTGATTTGCCCGCGCCTGTCTCACCCGCTCCGGTCTCACCTGCGCCTGCCTTGCCCGGGTCTGAGGCCCCGAACCTTCCGGCCGCCGGCACCGCCGCGCGCCTCACCTTTCTGAACGCGCCCCTGGCCGGTTCGCCCCTGAAGCACACCCCGAAGCTCGGCCTCTCCGTGAATGGCGGGGTGCCGGTGCGCGGCGTGATGGATACGGGATCGACCAGCGTGGTGATCGCGGCCCGACGCATTCCCAATTTCCAGAGCCTGCCGGTCATCCGCCCGGGAACGCTCACCTATTCCAGTTCAGGGCGCGTCATGAAGGGCGTGTGGGTGAAGGTGCCGGTCACCGTCACCGGGGCCGAGGGCAAATCCATCACCACCCGGCCTATGCCCGTGCTCGCGGTCACCAGCATCGGCTGCACCCCGACAGCGCGGCGCTGCCGGCCGGTCGCCCACCCGGTCCACACCGCCATGATCGGCATCGGGTTCGCGCGCGGCACGGGAGACGGCGGCGACCTCGGCGAGCGCAATCCCTTCCTCAATCTGGAGGGCATGGGCAGCGCCGAGGCGCCCGGCACGGTGCGTCGCGGCTATCTCATCACACGCCGCACCGTGGAAGTGGGCCTCTCCGCCGCCACGGCCCAGGGCATGAGCTACATCAAGCTGGACAAGGCGGCGCAAGGCCCCGGTTGGGCACCCCTGCCGGTCTGCATCTCGGTCGGCGGGCGCAAGCCGCCGGCCTGCGGCACCGCCCTGCTGGATACCGGCGTCACCGTCATGTATCTCGACGTTCCCTCCGCCCAGCTCGACGGCCAGACCACGGGCACAGGCCTTGCCCCGGGCAAGAGCGTGTCCCTCGCCTTTGGAAGTGGGGTGCCTTCCTACAGCTTCGCCGTGGGCGATACCGGGGACCCCATCGCGCCCGACCGGGTGATCCTGGTCCACCGCAAGGACCACATCTTCGTCAATACCAGTGCGCGGCTGCTGAACGGCTTCGACTATCTCTATGACGCAGACGGGGGCTTTGTGGGCTTCCGGCCGGCGCCCCAACAATGAGCGCGACGCGCCGCGCCGACGCGCCCCTGCGCGCCTGGAGGCAAGCCGCACGGCGCGCCTGTTTCGGGTGCGCCGCCCTCACTCTCGCCCTCGCCGGCGGCGGACCCGCCAAGGCTGCCTCCGCCACTGCCGAACCTGCCAACATCCCGCCCGCCGTCCGCCCGGCCTATGGCGCGGACGCGCCGAGCATCTTCCTGCCCTATCTCAACGGCCCGGGGGCGGCGGGGCCGCTCATGGATCGGCCGAAGCTCGGGCTTTCGGCGGGCGGAAAGAGCATTCCCGCTCTGGTGGACACCGGCTCCACCGGGGTCGGCCTGTCCAAGTCCCTCATTCCCGGCTTCGCAACTCTTCCGCATCTCGGCCGGGGGCAGCTCGTCTATAACGGTTCGGGCCGGGTCCTGCGGGGCGTCTATGTGCGCGTGAGCGTAACCCTCACCGGCGCGGACGGAACCCGCTTCGTCACGCGCGACATGCCGGTTCTGGCGGTGGACGAACTCGCCTGCCTCTGGACCTCGGGCGCCTGCCAGCCGCGCCGCAATCCCAAGGACATCGCCATTCTCGGGGTCGGCTTCGCGCGCGGCGGCGATTTCGCCGCCCCGGCCACGAACCCGCTGCTGGAGGCCCCGGACATGGGCGCGCCGGGCGCGCCGGGCGCGATGCGGCGGGGCTATCTCGTCTCCCGCGCCGGCCTGCGCATCGGGCTCGATGCCGCCCACACCGCCGGCTTCGGCTTTCTAAAGCTCGGCGCCGGCACAGGCGGATCGCAATGGGCGCCCGCGCCCGCCTGCATCACGCTCAACGATGCGGCGCCGGCCTGCGGCCGGATGCTGATGGATACCGGATCGGGCGGCATGTTCCTGCGCCTGCCCGCAACGCCCGCCAACGGGCCGCGCATACCTTTACCGCCCGGCGCGCGCATCGCGGTGCGTGCACCGGGGCTTCCCGATTTTCTCTATGCGGTGCGGATCGGCGATACGGCCAATCCGCTGACGCCCAAACGCGCTTTGCTCACCGGCCCGCCCAATCCGAGCGCCTTCGTGAACACGTCGTTCCACCTGCTGAACGGCTTCGACTATCTCTATGACGCCGACGGCGGGTTTGTCGGCTTCCGCCCGGCGCCGTGAGGCATGATCAGCGCCGCGCGTCGTCGAACGCCGCCTGCGCGGCCGCAATCTCCGCCATATGCGTGCCGGCCCATCGAGCGAGCGGGCCAAGCGTCTCGGCCAGGGACCGGCCAAGCGGGGTGAGCGCATATTCCACCGTCACAGGCACGGTCGCATAGGCTTGGCGCGTGACCAGCCCGTCCCGCTCCAGGCTTTTCAGGGTCTGGGACAGGACCTTTTGCGAAATGCCGCCGACCCGGCGCTTCAGCGCATTGAAGCGCACCGGGCCCTCCGAGATCACCACCAGAAGCAGGACCGTCCATTTGTCCGCGATGCGATCCAGCAGCAGGCGCGTGGGGCAGCGGGCATCGAACGGATCCGGCGCGAAGCCGGACGAGGTCAGCGTGAGTGCGGAGGCGGAGGCGGGGTCTGCGTCCAAGGCGAGGTTTCCGGGGCGTAACCAGATGAGGCGGAAGTGCCTTCTTACGCCTAGATAGCAAAATCGCTATCTGGTTTCCATCAGAAACCGGATAGGAGTGACATCCATGAAAATCGCCTTGATCGGCGCCTCGGGCGCGGCGGGCTCGCGCATCCTGCAGGAATTGTCGGACCGCGGGCATCAGGTGACCGCGCTGGCGCGCGACCCGAGCCGCATCGCCGCGCTGCCCGGCGTCACGGCTAAGGCCGCCGATGCGCGCGACGCGCACGCGCTGGCCGCGCTCCTCGCCGGGCATGACGCGGTCATCAGTTCCATCCATTTCGTCGCGAGCGATCCCGAGGCCCTCATCGCCGCCGTGAAGGCGGCGGGCGTGCCGCGCTATCTGGTGGTCGGCGGCGCCGGCAGCCTGGAAGTGGCGCCGGGCGTGGCGCTCTATGACACGCCGGACTTTCCCGCGCTCTATCTCGGCGAAGCAAAAGCCGGCGGCGCCTTCCTGGCTCGACTGAAGGCCGAGCCCGCGCTCGACTGGACCTTCCTGTCGCCCTCCGCCGAATTCGTGCCCGGCGCGCGCACCGGCCTCTTCCGCCTGGGCGCCGACGGGCTGCTTGTGTCGGACAGCGGCCGCAGCTTCATCAGCTTCGAGGATTTCGCGGTGGCCCTCGTGGACGAGATCGAGACGCCGCAGCATCGCCGGGCGCGGTTTACCGTCGGCTATTGAGGCGGTGCTTCGGGGCGAAGCGGCTCCCGAGCCGGCTTGCCTGTTCCCGGCATTGCCCCCTCCCAACCCTCCCCCGCAAGCGGGAGAGGGCTTCTCCGGCCTACGCAACGCAAAACGCCCTCTCCCCCACGCGGGAGCGGACCTGTCCCTTCTGCGCACCCCAAAACTCCCTCTCCCGCTTGCGGGGGAG
>JASBUY010000477.1 GCA_030147645.1 Aquabacter sp.
ATGCGCCCGGGATTGGCGAGGCGATGCACTTCGCCCATGGGGATATAGGTGGACTGCGTCTCATGCAGCGTAAAGGTGCGCTCGCCCAGCGTGACTTCGGCGGTGCCGCGCACCACGACCCAGTGCTCGGAGCGGTGATGATGCTTCTGGAGCGAGAGCTTGGCGCCGGGCTCCACCATGATCTTCTTCACATGGAAGCGCTCGCCCCGGCAGACCGTCTCATAGGTGCCCCAGGGGCGATGGATCTTCAGATGTTCGTCCGCCGCGCGCACGCCCTCGGCCTTGAGCGCCGCCACCAGGGCCTTGACGTCCTGGCTGCGATCGGAGGGCATGACCAGCACCGCGTCCTGGGTGGCGATGACGGAGACGCTCTGGAGGCCGATGCCGGTGACCAGCGGGCCTTCCGAGCGGATATAGGAGCCTTCGCTGTCGATCAGCGTCGCGGGACCTTCCACCACATTGCCGGATGCGTCCGCGGGCTTGATCTCGCGCACCGCATCCCAGGAGCCGATGTCGGACCAGCCGAAATCGCCGGCGACCACCGCCGCGCGGCTGGTGCGCTCCAGCACGGCGAAGTCGATGGACTTGGCGGGCGCGGCCGAGAACGCCCCGGCATCCAGGCGGATGAAGCCGAGATCCTCCTGCGCCATCTCCACCGCCTCCACCGCCGCCGCCGCCAGCGCGGGCTCGAAACGCTTGGCTTCTTCGATCATCAGCGAGGCGGGGAACAGGAAATTGCCGGAATTCCAGAGATAGCCGTCCGCCACATAGCGTTCGGCGGTGGCAAGGTCGGGCTTCTCGACGAAGGCGTCCACCACATAGCCCCCGGCCTCAAGGGCGGCGCCGGTGCGGATATAGCCGTAGCTGGTGCGCGGCGCGTTTGGGGCAATGCCGAAGGTGACGATGTGTCCGCCCGTCGCGACCTTGCCGGCAAGATGCACAGCCGCGCGGAAGCCGTCCGTGTCCAGAACCACATGGTCGGCGGCCAGCGCCAGCACGAGCACGTCCGGGCCATGCTGCTTCTGCGCGACGGCGGCCGCCGCGATGAGGGCCGCGCCGCTGTCGCGCCGCACCGGCTCCAGGACCACGGTGGCCTCGATGCCGATCTCGCTGGCCTGCCGGCGGGCGAAGAAGCGGAATTCCTCGTTTGTGATGACGATGGGCGGCAGGAAGTCGGCGCCGGGCGGCGTGCGAAGCAAGGTCTCCTGATACAGCGTCTTGTCCGAGGAGAGTGCGATGAACTGCTTCGGCAGGCTGTTGCGCGAGAGGGGCCAGAGCCGCGTGCCGGTCCCGCCCGCCAGGATCACCGGAACAATCTTCTCCGCCTGCATCGCCGCCTCGCCCGCCTGGATGTCCGCGCCACCGGCTCCGCTACTGGCATAGCCGGCGCACCCCGTCCAGCAGGCGCGGGGAAATCAAAGCTTGGCCGATGACGGCCATTGCGACTTTCCGGCGCACCGCTCACACTCGCCTCCATAACAAGAACCTGAATTCGGGTTGGGAAACGAAGGGGTGGGTTTCATGCTGGCTCTCTTCTTGATCATCGTGTGCGGGGCGTTCGCCATCGTCTATGGCGTGTGGGCGGGAAGGGCGGTCATGTCCGCCGATGCGGGCACGGCCCGCATGCAGGAAATCGCGGCCGCCATTGCGGAGGGGGCGAAGGCCTATCTGCGGCGGCAATACACGACCATCGCCATAGTGGGCGTTGTCATCTTCATTCTCGTCGGTTTGTTCCTCGGTTGGCTGGTGGCGGTCGGGTTCGCGCTCGGCGCGATCCTCTCCGGGCTGGCGGGCTTCATCGGCATGAATGTCTCGGTGCGGGCCAATGTGCGCACGGCCCAGGCGGCCGCCCGGTCGCTGGCGGGCGGGCTCGACCTCGCCTTCAAGGCGGGCGCCGTCACCGGCATGCTGGTGGCTGGGCTCGCGCTGCTTGGGGTTGCGGTCTATTTCGGCATTCTCACCTATGGCCTCGGGCTCGCGCCGGGGAGCCGGACGGTGGTAGACGCTCTGGTGGCGCTGGGCTTTGGCGCCTCCCTCATTTCCATCTTCGCCCGCCTCGGCGGCGGCATCTTCACCAAGGGCGCGGATGTCGGCGGGGACCTCGTCGGCAAGGTGGAAGCCGGCATTCCGGAGGACGATCCGCGCAATCCCGCGACCATCGCGGACAATGTGGGCGACAATGTCGGCGATTGCGCCGGCATGGCGGCAGACCTGTTCGAGACCTATGCGGTGACGCTGGTGGCGACCATGGTCTTGGCGGTGATCTTCTTCGGCGGCTCGCCCGCGCTGACCGCCATGCTGCTCTATCCCATGGCAATTGGCGGCGTGTGCATTCTCACCTCCATCGCCGGGACCTTCTTCGTGAAGCTCGGTCCCACCTCGTCCATCATGGGCGCGCTCTATAAGGGCTTTCTCGCCTCCGCCGCCTTCTCGGTGATCGCGCTCGCCCTGGTCACCTGGCTTCTGCCCGGCTGGGGTCCGATCGCCGGCGGCGCGACGACGGGCACGTCCCTGTTCCTGTGCGGCCTCGTCGGGCTTCTGGTCACCGGCGCCATCGTCGTGATCACCGAATATTATACCGGGACGGGCTACCGGCCGGTCGTGTCCATCGCCCAGGCCTCGGTGACGGGCCACGGCACCAACATCATCCAGGGCCTTGCGGTGTCGCTGGAATCCACCGCGCTGCCGACCCTGGTGATCATCGCCGGCATCCTCGCGGCCTATGGGCTTGCAGGGCTGTTCGGCATCGCCATCGCCGCGACCACCATGCTGGCGCTGGCGGGCATGGTGGTGGCGCTCGACGCCTTCGGCCCGGTCACCGACAATGCCGGCGGCATTGCGGAAATGGCCGGTCTGCCGGCCGAGGTGCGCCACTCCACCGATGCGCTCGACGCGGTCGGCAACACCACCAAGGCCGTGACCAAGGGCTATGCCATCGGCTCGGCCGGCCTTGGCGCGCTCGTCCTGTTCGCTGCCTACAGCCAGGATTTGAAATACTTCATCTCCCAGGCAACGCCCGGCAGCTATTTCGCCGGGGTGGTTCCGAACTTCTCGCTGGAAAACCCCTATGTGGTGGTGGGGCTCCTGTTCGGCGGCCTGCTGCCCTTCCTGTTCGCCGCCATGGGCATGACGGCGGTGGGCCGGGCGGCGGGGGCCATCGTGGAGGAGGTGCGCCGCCAGTTCCGCGAGAAGCCCGGCATCATGGCCGGCACCGACAAGCCGGACTATTCGCGCGCCGTGGACCTGCTGACCAAGGCCGCCATTAAGGAGATGATCCTCCCCTCGCTCCTGCCCGTGTTGTCGCCCATCGTCTGCTATTACTTGATCTATCTGGTGGCGGGCGGCGGGATCGCGGGCAAGTCCGCCGCCTTTTCAGCGGTGGGCGCCATGCTGCTCGGCGTCATCGTCACCGGCCTGTTCGTGGCCATTTCCATGACCTCGGGCGGCGGCGCCTGGGACAATGCGAAAAAGTCCTTCGAGGACGGCTTCGTGGACAAGGACGGCGTGCGCCACTTCAAGGGCTCGGACGCCCACAAGGCCTCCGTGACCGGCGACACGGTGGGCGATCCCTACAAGGACACGGCGGGACCTGCCGTGAACCCCATGATCAAGATCACCAACATCGTGGCTTTGCTGATGCTGGCGGTGCTGGGCCACTGAGGGAAGTGTGCTGGCGGGCGCCTGGCCCGCCGGCACCTCTATTTCCCGTCGCCGAAATCCACCACCTCGTTGTTGAGGGGCAGCGCGTCCTGCTTGGGGCCGGCGAGGCGGGTG
>JASBUY010000478.1 GCA_030147645.1 Aquabacter sp.
AGATTGAGCGCGAAGGGCACCACCAGCGGCACGCGCACATGCCCGAGGCCGAGCGAGGAGGCAATGGCGAGCGGCCCAAGCATATGGGCGCCGTCCAAGAGGCCCACATTCACCTTGTCGCGAATATTGGCCCAGGAGACCTCGCGGTGCAGCTCGATCTCAATGCCTTCCGCCATAGCGAAGCCGCGCTCGGCGCAGGCGATCAAGACGGCGGCATCGGTCAGGGGAATGAAGCCCATGGCAAGGCGTCTCATCGCAGCAGCTCCGCGGCGGTGATGATGGATTGGGCGATGTCCACGAGCCGCTTCTTCTCGTTCATGGCGGTGCGGCGGATCAGGCCATAGGCGGTCTGCTCGTCGATATTCTTGGCCTTCATGAGGATCAGTTTGGCGCGGTCCACGACGCGCCGCTCCTCCAGTTGGCTGCGCGCCTCCTCAAGCTCGTCCTTGAGGCGGGCGAAGGCGCGGTAGCGGGAAATGGTGGTCTCGAGGATGGGCTTGATCCGGTCCTTGCGCAGGCCGTCCACCACATAGGAGGCGACACCCGCATCGATGGCGGCTTCGATGGTCTGGCTGTCGGATTGGTCCACGAACATGGCCACCGGCCGCTTCACCTCGCGGCTCACCTGAAACATCTGCTCGATGGTGTCGCGGCTGGGATTTTCCAGATCGATCAGGATCACGTCGGGATCGATCGCATAGATGCGCTCAAGCAGATTGTGGACGCCCTCCAGCCGAAGCACGTTCACAAAGCCGGCCTCTCGCAACCCCTCCGAGAGGATGGCCGCGCGGACCGGGCTGTCATCCACGATGACAATGCGCAAGGACAGGTCGTTCGCCATGGGCCTCGATCTGGTTCACCCGCCTCACAGGCAAGGAGCGGACCACGCGCCTCGCCGTGCGGATCGTTAGGGCCGGTTCACCCCGCTGAGGAGGCGCGCGCGAAGTCGATGATCTTGCTGCGCAGCGCCGGCAGGGACGGCGGCGCCTTCTTGAAGGTGTCCCAGTCCCCCGGCACCGCCTCGATCAGGCTGTCGCGCAGGGCGCGGGCCTTCGTGTCGGTGGCGGCGCGCTGGTCCAGCCAGAGCAGCCAGCGCAGATCCTCGATGCCCTCGCTCGTGGCGAGAAGCAGGGCATCGATGGTCGGCGCGGGGCTGCAGCGGTCGCCGCTGAGCGGCAGCATGGCGAAGTCGGTCTCACGCCCGTCAGTGGGGTCGGAGGGGTCTCCGGTCCAGGCGCGGGCATGCCATTGCAGATAGCCCTGGCCGCCCGTGCGCCACATCAGGAAGCCAGCGGCCGCCCGATAATCGGGCATATTGTACATCCAGGGGATGACTTTCTGGGATCGCATCTGCCGGAACAAGGCCTCGCCCACCCCGAAGCCGTCATTCACCAGCACCGTGTTGAACACCGGCACCAGCGCCTTCTGTTTGGGTGAATTGAGCTGGCCGGAAATCTGAGCGTCCGCCGCCGAGGCCTTGATGGCGTCGCGCACACTTTTGAGGTCCGCAAGGCCGGCATCGCCATCCGCCGGTTCGTCGGCAATCGACCAGAGCGGCGCTGGAATACCCGCCGCCGACAAGGCGCGCAGCGTCGAGGCGATGCTGGGGCCGACCTTCGAATAGCCCGCCGTCTGCTGCATCACCTTCACTGAGGCGTAGTCGAAATAGGGCGGGACGAAACCGGCCTGCTTGACCAGCGCCATCTGCTGGACATAGCGCGCCATCTTGTCCGGCGTCGGCGCCACCGTGTCGGGCGCGACCCCGGTAATGCCGAAGAAGCGCAGCGCGGCATAGTCGCAGGCCATGCCACGGTCGGCCTGGTCGGGTGTCGGGGGAAACCAGATCTCCCAATTGGGCGCGGCCATGTAATAGCCGATGGGCCGGTCCGCCGCCGGAAGGCGCACGGGAATGACCTCCACCAGCGCGGTCGCATCCACCTTCACGCCGGCAATGTCGAGCGAGAGGGTGATGGGCAGCGTCCCGCTGGCTGTATCCGGAACGGTGAAGGTGACGTTGAGCCGGCGCGGGATGCCGTTCACGATCCGCATGCGCGAGAGATCGCCGTCCAGCACATCCGAGGTGATGGTAAGCCCGTTCTCCGCCACATCCCGCCGCATGAAGGTCCATTTGCCCCACCGCACCTGCGGCGTGATGCCGTCGGGGGCGGAGGTGGAGACATTGGGCATCAGGTCGTCCTGGTTGGAGAAGGCCAGGAAGTCCACGGAGACGATGCCCCCGCGCGGGGCCTGGAAATTCGCCTGGACCGGCAGGGTCGGGTCCCAGAAGGGATGCTGGCTGCGGTTGGAGCCTGCGGGCAGAACGCGCAGCGTGACATCGGTGGCGAGCGCGGGATTGACGGGCTTGTCTTGCACCGGCCAGCGTTCCAGGAACCTTTTGCGCCGCCAAGCCTCGACCGCGTCCACCGCCTTGTCGCTGTCGCCCGGCTCGATGACCATGGCGGCGAGATAGCCGTTATTGGGCGGCTGGTCGGACTGAAGCTGCACAACGATCTTGTTGTCGATCACCGGCACGGTCGCCGTGATGAGGCCCGCGCGGCTGCGCGCGAACACCTCCCACGGCCCGCCATCGATCATCGCTTCCTTCCAGAGGTTGCGCTTATAGACTTGGTCCACCCATTCCTCGGGCGACAGGCTTTGCTGGAAGACGACCTGTCCGTTGATGGTGATGGTGCGGTTCAGGGAGTGTGGGAAATACTCCCATTCGCCCTGGTCCTCGGTCCAGAGCGACACGGTGGCCACCGCGCTCTTGGTCCAGGGGATGGTCACGGTCTCGATGCCATTGAGGCCGCCCGAGAGGAGCGGATCATTCTGGGTGCGCACCAGCACGCCGGCGGCGCGCGACAAGCGCGGATCGTTGGGTAGGATGGTCTCGAAGCCCGGCACCTGGATCTCTGCGGTCGGCGCGAAACGCAGCGCGAGCGCATCCGGCGGCACGGGCGAGCCCGCTTCCACATGAAGGTCAGTGAGGCGGATGGGGCCGTCACCCTCGCCGGCGAAAACGATGATGCGTCTGACCCGCGTGCGGTCCAGCCGCGTCTTTGACGGCGTGACCCAGGACGAGACCGGGGAGCGCAGCACGAAAGGACCCGGCGGGAACGTCGCGGATGCATTGACCCGCGAGTTCCAGTTGGTGGAGTTCACGTCGTCCACCCGCAGATGGATCGTGACCGGCTTGCCGGTATCGTTGGTTCCCGTCACCACCAGATCCTGGTTGGCATCGAAGCTCACCGGGGCGCTGAAGTCCTGCGTCGCGGTGAGTCGAGCCCCGGCAAGCCAGGTCTGGCCGTCCTTCACGGCATTGGCGGCGGTGGTGGTCGAGGGCGTCAGGGCGCCGCTCTTCTGGCGCGGCTCGATCTGGACGCTGTCGATCTTGGCGGGCGGCGCGCCTTCCTCGGTGAAGACGATGAAGCGCGTCAATGCGCTGAGATCCAGCGTGCCGCCCGAGGGTGTCGGCAGATTGTTGAGCGGCACGCGCATTACGAACGGGCCGGGCGGGAAGTTTTGGTTCGTGTTGAAATTGCTCATCCAATTCTTGGACGAGGCGTCGTCGATGCGCACGGCGAGATTGAGCGTGCCCTTGGAGGTGTTGACGCCGCGCACCACCAGATCGTCTCCCGGCGAAAAGGCACGGGGCGGCGCGAAGGCCTTGTCGAGCGAGGTTTGCGTCGTCGTATTGGTGAAGAAGGGCGGCAGATTGGTCGTTGCCGGAGCCGGGGCGGCGCTCGCCGGGGCGGATGCCGGAGCGCTCGCCGCTGGAGGGGCAACCGCTGCGGGAGCGGCAGCCGGCGGCGTATCCGCGAGGGGGGCGGACGCTGTGGCGAAGGGGCGCTCGGCCCTCAGGCGCTCCACGAAGTCCGGCCGGAAAAACATGATCGCGCCCATGCCGGCGCACACCACGCCGAGGATCAGTCCCCAGGCAAAGCCGCTGATCCACGTTCGCAATTTCCCCATCCGTCTCTCCTGAGAGTCCCCGCAGCGCGCCGGGACGTTGCCACGACATCCGTATCCAACGCTAGAGTGCCCTTCGTTTTCCTTGGGCCACCAGGCGGGTGCTTCCGCGCGGGGGCTGGCTCTTTTTGGTCCAAGGGGTGGCTTTGGCATATCCCGCTGCGCGCCGGCTTGACGGCGCCCCCGGCCCCCGCGAAAAGCGCGCATGCGCGATCTCAAGGATTATCGGTTCGCTGACTGGCTGCGCGCCGTGCCGCTCGCCCAGGGAACCCGTCGTCTGCGCAATGTGATGCTGGATCGCGTCTATGGGGCGCGCATGGCAGAGGGCGAGAATCGCCTGCTGGCCGATCTCGCCGCCGTGAAGGGTGGGTTCCTGGCGGTCACGGTCGCGTTCAATCTGCCGGAGGCGGTCGCGCTTCTGTCGCAGGCCATGGCCCGCATGATGCCGGGCGTCGCGCTGCTCGTATGCGACAATTCCTCCGATCCCGCCGCGCGCGCTCGGATTTCCGACCTATGTGCCCGTGAGGGGCGCTTTTACTGCCCGCTGCCGCCGGTGCCGCGCATCTCGCCCAATGTGAACGGCTCGCGCTCCCATGGGGTCGCGCTGAACTGGGTCTGGCGGCATTTGATCCGCCCCACGGCGCCCGCCGCCTTCGCCTTGCTCGACCACGATCTGCTTCCGCTCGCGCCCGACGATCTGGCCGGCCATGTCGCCCGCCAACCGGTTTATGGCATGGTGCGGCATGGGTCGGACTTCGGCGGATGGTATCTCTGGCCCGGCTATAGCGTGTTCGATTTCGACGCGGTGAAGGACCTGGCGTTGGATTTCGGAACCGACACGCCCCGCACGCTCGACACGGGCGGGCAGAACTGGCGCATCCTGTATCGGCGCATGGTGCTGGACCGCTTGCAGATGGCCCGCACGCGTCAGGTCTGGCTCGCGGCCGATGGGGAAGAGGCCGAGCCCTTTCTGCTCGTCGATTCCTGGCTGCATGTGGGGGGCGCGGGGCATCGGGGTGGTGGCGCCGCCGCCCTCGAGCGCGTCAAACGCATCTATGAGGCCGCGCCCGACGCCTTGCTGCCGCGCCTGCTCGCCGGCACCGATGCGGCTTTGGCTCCGCAGGGCTGAGGCCAGCGTCTGGGGTGGCGCGGGGTAGGGAGGGGAAAAATGCCGGGCAAGAAAACCGCGCATATCTGCGCCCGCTCCTTCGCCTTGGCGCTGGTCTTGGCCGGTGGGCTCCGGTCGACGCCCGGCCTGTCGGAGGACCCCACCAATGGTGCGCCAGCGGCGCCGGCCCTGTCCTTCGCGCGCTTTTCAGACATCACCTATGCCGACCTTGAAACCTGGGATGCCTCGGGCTGCAGCTTCGCTGTGTTCCGGGGCGCGGACGCCATCGGGCTTTTCGATACGCAGGATCCGAAGAAGACGGCAGTGTTCAAGATCGACGGGAAACTGGTCTTCGTGCCGGGGAGGGCGGAGCCCGGCGCCTATTGGAGCGGCACGCTCGCGGGACACACGCTGCGCCTGATCAAGGGCAAGCGGGACCCCTCCTTCAGAACCGATGGCGGCGGCATCGGCGGCGCGGGGCGGATGGAATGGAGCGGGCCGGGCGGGAGCGGCGCCCTCACCGTGCGCTGGGAGGAGGGCTGCTGAGAGCCTCAACGGCCCGCCAAATAAAAACGCCGCCGGAGACCGGCGGCGTAAAGTCGATCAACGCCTCCCGCCTGAGCGGGAGCGTCACTTTCACTCGGCGGCGGGCGCCCCGGCAGCGGCGGCAGCAGCCGCAGCGGCGCGGGCCTTCTTCTCGCCCGGACGATCGGTGCGCTCGGCGATGCGGGCGGCCTTGCCGCGACGGTCGCGCAGATAATAGAGCTTCGCGCGGCGCACCTTGCCCCGGCGCACCAGCTTGATGGAATCGATCAGCGGCGAATGGATCGGGAACACACGCTCCACGCCTTCGCCGTAGGAGATCTTGCGCACGGTGAAGCTCTCGTTGAGACCGCCGCCATTGCGGGCGATCACCACGCCTTCATAGGCCTGGACGCGGGTGCGGTCGCCTTCGACCACCTTCACGTTCACGATGACCGTATCACCGGGCTGGAATTCGGGAACCGGGCGCTTCTCGGAGAGCCGGGCGGCCTGTTCGGCCTCAAGAGTCTGAATGATGTTCATGTCGCCAACCTCTAGCGGTCGCCAAAACGCATCCCGTCGCCGGAACGCTGCCCCAGCGCCACATCGTGTCGTTGTAAGTTAAGGGACGGCCGGGCCTATAGCGCAGAAAGCCCCACCTGTCATGTGATTTGTTCATGGCGCTGTCATGAGCGCCGGGCCGGTTCCTCTTTGCCAGGACCCAGAAGATCGGGCCGGCGCTCCCGCGTGACGGCTTGCGCCTGGGCGCGCCGCCAGGCGCGGATCTTGGCGTGGTCGCCCGAGGTGAGGACGTCCGGGATCGCGGCCCCCTCGAAGGTCTGGGGGCGGGTATATTGCGGATATTCCAGCAGCCCCTCGGAGAAGCTCTCCTCCGTGCCGCTCTCGCTCTTTCCCATAACGCCGGGAATGAGGCGGATGCAGGCGTCCAGCAGGAGCAGCGCGGCCGCCTCGCCGCCGGAAAGGACCACATCCCCCACGCAGACCTCCTCCAAGTGCCGGGCCGCGACGATGCGCTCGTCCACGCCTTCGAACCGGCCGCAGAGGATGATCGCGCCCGGCCCCGCCGCAAGGTCGCGCACCCGCGCCTGCGTCAGCGGGCGCCCGCGCGGGGTCATGAGGAGGCGGGGGCGGGGATCGTCCGGCGGCGCGGCGGCATCGATGGCGCGCGCGAGCACATCGGCGCGCATCACCATGCCAGGTCCGCCGCCGGCGGGCGTGTCGTCCACGGAGCGGTGCCGGTCGAGGGCGAAGTCACGAATTTGAAGCGCATCCAGCGCCCACAATCCCGACGCCAGTGCCTTTCCCGCCAGCGCATGGCCGAGGGGACCGGGAAACATTTCGGGATACAGGGTGAGAAGCGTCGCGCGGAAGGTCATGGGAAGCGAGCCGGGTGCCTTCCGATCAGCAAGCGGGCAGGGCGATCGCGCGCCCCGGCCTCACTTGATCTCGAACAGGGTCGAGAAGCCGGAGATGTCGAACACTTCGCGGATCTGCGGCTGAAGCGAGCGCAGCACCAGGTCCCGCTTGGCGGTGCGCATGGCCTTTCCGGCCACCAGCAGCGCGCGCAGCCCGGACGAGGAGACATAATCGACGCCCGCGAGGTCCACGGTGATGGCGCCTTCGCTGCCGCTCACCGCTTCGAGCAGGCTGGATTCGAACGGCTTGGCATTGGGCGTGTCGAGCCGGCCCGTGACCTTCAACACCACGTCCAGTCCAGCCTGTTCACGATCGATCTGCATCAGCCTTGTCCCGGTTGAGAGTTCGGGGAGTAGCGTCCGCATTAGCCTCATTCGCCCCGGGGCGCAACGTCATCGCGAGCCGGTGGCTGAGCCATACGGAGCGCTCGAACAGGCTTAAGGAGGAGAGCAGCGTGCGCGCCTCCTCGCCGCTTCCGAGCGAAGCTCCGGTCAGGCTGCGCCGGATCTTGTCCAGGGTGGCGCTGCGGTCCGCGGTCAGTTCGATGAGCAGTTCCAGATCCTCAAGCCCGGCGCGTTGCGTCTCCGCCAACTCGAACACGATGGTGCGCAGCGACTCGCACAGATTGAAGGCGAGCGGAGGGGGCTCCGCATAGCGATCAATGAGGTCGGCGAAATCCTTCAGCGTGTCCTGAAGGGTCTCGATGAGCCCTTGCTGCTCCTGAAGCAGCAAGGCGAGGTCGAGATCC
>JASBUY010000482.1 GCA_030147645.1 Aquabacter sp.
CCTCCGCCGCCTTCGTCGCCTTGATGCTGGTGGGCCTGCCCATCAGCCTGTGCCTGTGCCTCGCCGGCATCATCTTCATCCAGGCCACCGGAAATCCGGTGCTGTTCCAGACCTTCCCGACCCAATTGTTCGGCGGGGTGGACAGTTACGGCCTCATCGCCATTCCGCTCTTCATCCTGATCGGCGAGATCATGAATGGCGGCGGCATCACCCGGCGCATCATCGATTTGTCCATGTCCTTCATGGGTCAGGTGAAGGGCGGGCTCGCTTATGTGAACCTGCTCGCCAACATGTTCGTCTCCTCCATCCTCGGCTCGGCCACCGCCCAGGTGGCGGTGATGGCCAAGGTGCTCGTGCCCGAGATGGAGAAGCAGGGCTACGATAAGACCTTCGCCGCCGGGCTCACGGCCTATGCGGGCATGCTGGGGCCGATCATCCCGCCCTCCATCATGTTCGTGGTCTACAGCGTGATGGCGCAGGTGCCGGTGAGCGACATGCTGGTCGCCGGCATCATCCCGGGCATCCTGCTGACCGGCCTGTTCTGCGTGGTCATCGCGCTCATGGGCTTCGTCTATAATTACCCGCGCGGCGCCGCCATGTCGCTGCGCCGGCGCGTGCAGGTGTTCCTGGAATGCGCGCCCACCTTGCTCATTCCGGTGGTGATCGTGGGCTCCATCCTCACCGGCCTTGCCAATGCCACCGAGGCGGCGGCGGTGGGCGCGGTGGCGGCGATCCTGGTGGGCAAGTTCTGGTTCAAGGAGCTGCATCTGCGCCAATTGCCGGCCATGTTCCTGCGCGCCGGCATCTATTCGGCGGCGGTGCTGTTCCTGGTGGCGGCGGCGGCGGTGTTCACCTGGGTTCTCATCTACGCCAAGGTGCCGCAGGAAGTGGCCCGCTGGGTGCAGACCGCGGCCCATGACCCGGTCACCTTCATGCTGGTGGTCAATGTCGCGCTGCTGGTGATCGGCACGGTGATCGACGGGGCGCCCGGCCTCATCATGACGGTCCCGATCCTGCTGCCCATCGCCACCGAGGTCTATCACATCGACCCGATCCATTTCGGCGTGGTGGTGGTGATCAACCTGGTGCTGGGCTTCCTCTCGCCCCCCGTCGGCCTGTGCTTCTTCGTGGCCTCAGCCGTCACCGGGGCGAAGACCGGCAAGATGTTCCTCGTCACCCTGCCCTTCTTCTTCGCGGCCTGCGGGCTGCTGGTTCTGCTGTCGATTTTCCCGATCCTCTCCACCGCTCTCATCAAATAACCAAACCTTCCGGAGAACCGATCATGACCCTGTCTCGTCGTACCTTTCTTGCCGGTGCCGCGGCTGCCGGCGCGGTCCTGCCGCTGGCGGCGCCCTCCATTGCCCGCGCCCAGGCCAAGGACTTCCGCCTCGGCATCATCACCCCGCCGGGGCATCCCTGGAACGAGGCCGCCCTCAAGGTGGGCGAGATGCTGAAACAGGAGACCAATGGCCGCCTGTCCATCACCGTTTTCCCCTCCGGTCAGCTCGGAAACGAAGCGGCCATGCTCCAGCAGATGCAGTCCGGCGCGCTGGACATGGGCTACATCATGACTGCCGAGCTCGGCTCGCGCGTCCCGGCCATCGCCGCAATCAACGCGCCCTGGATCGTCGATTCCACCGCCAAGGTGGCGAAGCTCGTAAAGACCCCCGTGGCCATGAGCCTGTTCGACCTGCTGCCGCGCGAAACCGGGACGGTGGGCCTTGCCTGGGGCATCACCACCATGCGCGTGGTGTTCACGGCCAAGCCCATCGAGGGGATTTCCGACCTCAAGGGCATGAAACTGCGCATCAATACGACGCCGGCCTACAAGGATTTCTACCAGCTGCTCGGCGCGGCGCCGACGCCCATCCCCACCCCCCAGGTGTTCGAGGCCATGAGCAACGGCCAGGTGGACGGGCTTGAGGCGGACCTCGACTTCTCCTGGAACCAGCGCTTCGACAAGGTGTCGAAGACCATGCTGCGCATGAACGCCATCTTCATGCCGTGCGTCGCGCTGGTCTCGGGCCGCGTCTGGCAGGGTCTGTCCGCCGAAGATAAGGCCCTCATCACCAAGGCCACGAAGACCGCGCTCGATGCCCAGATCGCCGAGACGGTGGTGAACGAGCCGGTGCTGCTGGAGAAGTTTAAGGGAACCGGCATTTCCATCAAAGAAGCCAAGATCGGCGACGCCGAGACCAAGACCATCATCGCCGAATACGACAAGATCTGGGTGCCCAAGGCCCCCATCCTCACCGAGCTGCGCAAGGTCGGCGCGACGCTCTGATCTCCCCCGCGCCGGCGGGGCGATCCTCGCCGGCCTCCCCTTGAAGGTAGAAGAACATGACGCCCAAAGTCTCCTGGGAAGGCGTATTCCCGGCCGTCACCACCCAGTTTCGCGAAGACCTGTCGGTGGATCTGGACGCCACCGCCGCCGTCATCGACGCGCTGATCCGCGATGGCGTCTCTGGCCTCATCATCTGCGGCACGGTGGGCGAGAATTGCTCGCTGACCACCGCCGAGAAGGCCGCTCTCATGGAAACCGCGAAGGCCACCGCCGCCGGCCGCGTGCCCGTGATCTGCGGCATCGCGGAATTCACCACCGCCTTCGCCGCCGAGACCGCCAAGGAAGCCGCCCGCGTGGGTGTGGATGGCATCATGGTCATGCCGGCCTTGGTCTATTCCTCCAAGCCGCACGAGACCGCCGCCCATTTCCGCGGCGTCGCCAAGGCCACGGACCTGCCGGTCATGGTCTATAACAACCCGCCCATCTACAAGAATGACGTGACCCCCGACATCCTCGCCATGCTGACGGATGTGGAGACCATCGTCTGCTTCAAGGAAAGCTCCGGCGACACCCGCCGCTTCATCGACGTGCGCAACAAGGTGGGCGACCGCTTCATCATGTTCGCGGGCCTGGACGACGTCGTGGTGGAAAGCATCGCCATGGGCGCCACCGGCTGGGTGTCCGGCATGTCAAACGCCTTCCCGCGCGAAGGCGAGACGCTGTTCCGCCTCGCGCGCCAAGGCCGCTTCAAGGAAGCCATGTCGCTCTATGAATGGTTCATGCCGCTCTTGCATCTCGATGCCCGCCCGGACCTCGTCCAGTGCATCAAGCTGTGCGAGCACATTATGGGCCGGGGCACGTGGCGCACCCGTCCGCCGCGCCTCGAGCTTCCCGCGGCCGACAAGGCCGAAGTGGAGGCGCTCATGAAGACTGCGCTGGCCAACCGGCCCGCGCTGCCCGACGTGGGCCTGAAGGCCGCTGCCTGAAGGCAAAAACGGAGCGCGCCGGTCGGGCGCGCTCCGCTCAAAACGCTAAAAGTGTGCGCCGCAAGGCACTCACATGACCTGCCGGAGCAGGACATAGAGCCCGGCCGACAGCGCGATGGCGGCCGGCAGGGTCAGGATCCAGGCCATGGCGAGGTTGCGCACGGTGGACATCTGAAGCCCGGACTTGTTCGCCGCCATGGTTCCGGCGACGCCCGAGGACAGGACATGGGTGGTGGACACCGGCAGGCCGAATTCGTCGGCCGCGAGGATGGTCCCCATGGCCACGAGTTCCGCCGCGCCGCCCTGCGCATAGGTCAGATGGGTCTTGCCGATCTTCTCGCCCACCGTGACCACGATGCGCTTCCAGCCCACCATGGTGCCGAGGCCGAGCGCGATCGCCACCGCCACCTTCACCCAGAGCGGGATGAACTTGGTCGCCTCGTCCAGCGAGCGCTTGAAGGCGACAAGGTTTTCCCGCGTCTCAGGGTCGAAGGCCGGCTCGCCGGTCTTCAGCATGATGCGGATGGTCTCCGACGCCAGATACATGTCATTGCGCATGTTCGGGACGGCGGCGGCGGGCACCTGCGCGAGGGTCGAGGTGGTGGCGACCATCGCCCCCATTTCCCGCGCGATCTGAGCAAGGGCCGGAACCGTCTGTGGCGTCACCTGATGATCGCGCACATAGGTGGTGAGCACCGTGCGGGCCATGCTGGAGGCCGCTCCGGCCGCCTCTTCGCTGCCTGGCACCGCAGGCGTGGTGCCCTTGGTGAGGGAGGCGGCGGTCGCGAGGGTGAGGGCGCGGAACTGGGCCACATCCTCAGGCGCCACCGCGCGGTTCAGCGCATAGGCGGTGGGCACGATGCCGATGAGGATCAGCATGATGAGGCCCATCCCCTTCTGACCGTCATTGGAGCCATGGGCGAAGGAGACGCCGGTGCAGGTGAGCACCAGGAGCCCGCGAATCCACCACGGCGGGGCCTTGTTGGCTTTGGGCTCGCGATAAAGCGCCGGATTCTTGACCAGCACCTTCATGGTGAGCAACAGCAGTCCGGCCGCGAAGAAGCCGACCACCGGGGAGAGCAGGAGCGAATAGCCCACATTGGCAGCCTGCCCCCAATCCACGCCCGAGGTGCCGCTCTGGCCCTGGATGAGCTGGTTGGCGATGCCCACACCGATGATGGAGCCGATCAGCGTGTGCGACGAGGAGGCGGGAAGGCCGAGATACCAGGTGCCGAGATTCCAGATGATGGCGGCGATCAGCAGCGCGAACACCATGGCCATGCCGGCGCCCGAGCCCACATTCAGGATCAATTCCTCCGGCAGCAGCGAGATGATGCCGAAGGCGACCGCGCCCGAGGAGACCAGTACGCCGAAGAAGTTCCAGAATCCCGACCAGACCACGGCGAAATGGGCGGGCAGCGAATTGGTGTAGATGACCGTTGCCACAGCATTGGCCGTGTCGTGGAAGCCGTTCACGAACTCGAAGGCGAGGGCGATCAGCAGAGCGAGAAGCAGCAGCAGGAAGGGCAGCAGCGCGAGGCTGTCGATGCCCGCCGCGCGCATGTCGCTCCAGATGGACCAGACCACATAGCCGAGGCCGCAAATGAGGATGGCGAAGAACAGGAAGACTTCCATCGTCCCGTTCTTGCGGTCGAGCTGGGCGCCCGTTTCGGATTTCGACTTCTTGTGGTGCGCGTGCCCGCCAACCGGGCTTGCTGCGTCCGCCATCGCACATCCCCTTGCTGCAATTGCAGGTTTCGGATGCGCCAGATGCGTGACGGGCGAATGACGGGCGGGCGTCGGGTGGCGCGGCCATTGCCGAAACTGTGAAGCGGCTCCGGGCCGGGCCGCAATTGCGCCGCCTGGCGCGCGCCTCCATCCTGCCGCGTCTTTTTTGGAGGCGCAGGCGATGACATTATTGGTTTCCTGTCTCGGTGCGGCGGTCCTCGCCGCGTCCCTTTCGGCGGCTTCGCTGGCCGTGGCGCAGACGCCGGCGCTCGCCGACAGCAAGCAGGGCCATGGCGCCCATGGCGGTACTCCCGCCGCGCCCTCCGCCGCGCCCGAGAGCGCCTCCACCAAGGCTTACAAGGCGGCGGCGGACCGCATGCATGCGGACATGGACATTCGCTATACGGGCAATGCGGACGTGGACTTCATGCGCGGCATGATCGCCCATCACCAGGGCGCCATCGACATGGCGAAGGTGGCCCTCGCCTATGGCACGGACCCGCAGGTGCGCAAGCTGGCGCAGGAGGTGATCACCGCGCAGGAAGGCGAGATCACCTTCATGAAGGCGTGGCTGGCCGCGCACGGCCAATAGCGCCCGCCCTTTGCGCCGCCGTCAGTCGAGACCGAGGCGGCGGCAGAGTTCATCCAGCTGGTCGAGGTCGCGATAGCGAATGCGCAGCTCGCCGGTCTCTCCTTTGCCCTGGAGCGAGACCGACAGGCCGAGTGTGTCGCTGAGCCGCTTTTCGAGCGCGCGGGTGTCCGGGTCCTTTTCCGGCGCGGCCGTGGCGCGGGTGAGGGCGGCCTTGGTTTTTCCCAGGGCCTCCACGTCGCGCACGGTGAGGCCCTTTTCCAGGATCTGGCGGGCGAGGCGCTCGGGATCGTCATGAGCGAGCAGCGCGCGCGCTGCGCCGGCCGAGATGCGCCCGTCGGCGAGATAGGCCTTCACCGCGTCGGGCAGCTTCAACAGCCGCAAGGTATTGGCGATATGCGGGCGGCTCTTGCCGATGACGCGCGCAAGGTCGGACTGTGAATAGGAGAATTGCGCCATCAGGGCCTCATAGCCCTGCGCCTCTTCCAGCGCATTGAGGTCGGCGCGCTGGACATTCTCGATGATGGCGACTTCCAGCGCCTCGCGCTCGGACAGGTCCAGCACCACCACCGGGACCTCGTGGAGCCCGGCCTTCTGCGCCGCCCGCCAGCGCCGCTCGCCGGCGACGATCTCATAGGATTTCGGCCCCGCCGCGCGCACCACGATGGGCTGGATGATGCCCTTCTCGCGGATCGAAGCGGCGAGTTCCTCCAGCCCCTCCTCCTTGAAGGTGCGGCGCGGATTGCGGGGGCTCGGGTGCACATGCTCGATGGGCACCGGCGCGCCGGCGCGGCCCTTCTGGTTGGGCGCCGGGCGCGCATCCTCCGCGCCCATGTCGCCCATCAGCGCCGCGAGCCCGCGTCCGAGCCGCGAACGGCCTTCCTCCGCCATGATGAAACGTCCCCTGTCCTGTCGCCTCAGAACGCGTTCACGCCGCCACCGCCCGCGCCGCCCGCTCGCGCTGGATCACCTCGGAGGCGAGCCGCAGATAAGCCTGCGAGCCGGCGCATTTGAGGTCATACAGGAGAACAGGCTTTCCATAGGACGGCGCCTCGGAGACCCGCACATTGCGGGGAATGACGGTCTCATAGACCTTGTCGCCCATGAAGGCGCGCACATCGGCCATGACCTGGTCCGAGAGATTGTTGCGGGCATCATACATGGTGAGCACGATGCCATGGATGGTGAGGTCCGGGTTCAGCGCGCCGCGCACCTGCTCCACGGTCTTCAGCAATTGCGAGAGGCCCTACAGGGCGAAGAATTCGCATTGCAGCGGCACCAGGATGGCATGGGCCGCCGCCATGGCGTTCACCGTGATGAGGGAAAGCGAGGGCGGGCAGTCCACCAGCACATAGGAGAAAGGCGGCGCGGCGCCATCCTGCGCCAGCGCCTTTAGCGCGTTGCGCAGGCGGAAGGAGCGGTCGCGCTCACCGGAAATCTCCAGTTCCAACCCGGACAGATCGA
>JASBUY010000488.1 GCA_030147645.1 Aquabacter sp.
GCCAATGCGGGCGGCCTGATTTCCACCAGCGGCCACGAATCCGCAGGCATCGTTGCCCAATCCATCGGCGGCGGCGGCGGCAAGGGCGGCGCGGCGGCGTCTGCGTCTGCGGGATCCTCCAAGGTGTCCGTCACCGGTTCCCTCGGCGGCACCGGTGGCACCGGGGCGAACGGCGGCTTGGTCTATCTGACCTCAAGCAACGCCATCGTCACGCGGGGCGTTGGCGCGGATGGCATCCTGGCCCAATCCGTCCGCGGCGGCGGCGGCACTGCGTCCTTCCCACACCCCACCGGCTATGACGTCAAGAGCGATGTCTCGCTCGCCCGTTCGCTCGGCGGCACGGGCGGCAGCGGCGGGGCGGGCGGCAAAGTGACGGTGGCCCAGTCCGGCACCATCAACACCTATGGCGAAGCTTCGATCGGCATCGTCGCCCAATCCATCGGCGGCGGCGGCGGCCGCGCCTCCGCAGCCTCGACCAGCGCCAATGGCGGGACTGTCAACGGCTCCCTCTCCCTCGGCGCGACTGGCGGGCAGGGCAACCAGGCCGGCCTGGTCTCGGTTGGCGTGACCGGCTCCGTCATCACGGCCGGTGCCAATGCGGACGGCATTCTCGCGCAGTCCATCGGTGGCGGCGGCGGCAACATGCTGGCCACCTCGTCGGCGGCGAAGGGAAGCGTGTCCGTCGGTGTGAGCATTGGCGGCAATGGCGGCGCGGGCAATGACGGGGGCAGCGTCTCCGTGAATGTCGGCTCGCAAGGGCTGATCTCCACCACCGGCCGCAACGCCCACGGCATCGTCGCCCAATCCATCGGCGGGGGCGGCGGCAAGGTTGCGACCACGTCGTCCACGGCGCTTGCCGGATTGTCCTTCGGCGGCGACCAGGGCGGGAGCGGCGGCCAGGGGAACAGCGTCCAGGTTCAGGTCGCCGGCGTGGTGCAGACCTCCGGCGCCGGGGCGAACGGCCTGTTCCTCCAGTCCATCGGCGGCGGCGGCGGGCTCGCCGGAGACATGGCGAGCACCATCTTCGATGTGAGCGTGGACAATGTGGGCACGGGCGGCGGCAACGGGGATGGCGGGGCCATCACCGCCACCGTCAGCGGCACCGTCTCCACGAGCGGCAACCGCGCGGCGGCCATCAATGTGCAGTCCATCGGCGGCGGCGGCGGCACGATCCAGACGGCGGGCGTGAGCGGCGTTGGAACGGCGGGCGGCCAGGGCAATGGCGGCCAGATCACCCTCAACGTGTCGGGCGCCGTCTCCGCGACGGGCCTCGACGCGCCCGGCATTTTCGCCGCGAGCCTCGGCAGCGGCGTCGGCGGGTCGATCACCGTCAATGTCAATGGCGGCGGCTCGGTGATCGGCGGAACCGGTGCTTCTGGCGCCGGCATCGTGATGGTCGGGGGCAACACCAACCAGGTCAATGTGGCGGCGAACGGCATCGTGGGGAGCCTGGGCGGCCCGGCCATCCTCGCCGGCACGGCGTCGGACCAGGTGAACAATGCCGGCACCGTCACCGGCAGCGTGGATCTTGGAACCGGCACCAACGCCTTCTCCAACCTCACCAGCGGCGTCTTCAACACGGGCGCGGTGGTCGGGCTGAATAACGGCATGCTGAGCAATGCCGGCATGCTCGCGCCCTTCGGCATGCGCAAGATCGGCGTGACCAACGTTACCGGCGCGCTCTCGACCGTCGCAAGCTCGGTGATCGCCATCGACGTTGATCCCATCAAGGCCAAGTCTGACCTGATCAATATCAGCGGCGCGGCCAACGTGACGGGGAGCGTGTTCGTGAACCCGCTCTCCATGGCGCCCAATGTCACGCTGACCTATCTGACCTCGCCGACCCTGACCTCGACGGCGGTCTATACGGACAATTCCATCATCTATTCCTGGCTGGAGAGCCTGCAGTCCGCCGGCGGTACGTCGAGCCTCAGCGTCACGCCCCAGGCGAACTTCACGCCCGCCGGTGTGCAACTGTCCGCGAACCAGCAATCCATCGCCGGCCATCTCCAATCGGCATGGAACGCGGGAGGCAGCGCCTCGACCAATCAGGTCTTCACGTCGCTGATCGGCTCATCCACCACCGCAGCAGACTACCAGGACACACTGACCGATCTCTCGCCGGAGTTGCTCGGCTCCACCGCCTCGACACGGACTTCCGAGAGCCGGACTGTCCTGAACCGGACCATGAGCTGCCCGGTCTTCGCGGAAGGCACGCTGCTGGTGGTGGAAGACCAGTGCGCTTGGGCCCGCATGATCTTCGGCCGCACCACACAGACCTCCACCGCCCAGAACCAGGGCTTCACCACCGACACCCTGACCGCCCAGACCGGCGTCCAGGTCCAGGTCGCGCCCAATTGGTTCACCGCTTTCTCCGTGGCCTATCAAGAGGCCTGGACGACAGGCGCCGGCAATAGCAGTTGGACCTCCGCCTCGGGCTTGGACGTGAGCGCGGCCCTGAAGTATCAGGCCGGACCCTGGCTGTTCGCGCTGGCGGCGGATTTCGGTTGGATGAATTCCGACAGCACCCGCACCATCACAAGCATGGGGACGTCGCCTTCGTCCTCCTCGGACACCTACAATCTCACGGGCCGTTTCCGCGTCGCCTATGACATGCCGTTCAAGGACTTCTATCTGCGCCCCTATGTGGACTTCGACGTCTCTTATGTGAATGCGCCGGGCTATGTGGAAGCCGGATCCAGCGGCGCGGAACTGATGATCTACGGGTCCGACCAGACCACGTTCATCATCTCGCCGGCGCTGGAATGGGGCACCCGCTATGTGATGGAGAGCGGCACCGTGCTGCGCCCCTATGTGACGGCGGGCATGTCGTTCAGCACCAATGACAGCTGGACCACCACCGCCGCGCTTCTCGGGGCGCCGGTGGGCACCGGAACGTTCGACACCGTCACCTACATGCCCAGCACGCTTGCCAATTTCGACATCGGCTTCCAGGCGCTTCTGCCGAACCGCTGGGAGTTCAAGCTCGACTATGGGCTCAGCCTGGGTGACAACTATACCTCACAGGCCGGCATGGCACGATTTGCGGTCCACTTCTGATGAGCGTTCTGGAAACGACGGAAAGCGCGCCGGCTGAACAGCCGGCGCCGCAGACCACCGACATCACCTGCTCGCGCGGCTTTTCGGCCTGGCTGGCCCAGCATCAGGTGAGCCTCGCTTTCTCCTCCTACCAGTCCGGCCAGCTCTTCCTCATCGGCCGCCTGCCCAACGGCGCGCTCTCCTTCCATCAGCGCGACTTCGAGCGGGCCATGGGGGTGTGGTACGAGCCGGGGCGCCTCCTTCTCGCCTCCATGGTGCAGGTGTGGCGGCTGGAAAATGTGCTGGCTTCGCATGAGCGCGCGAACGAGCATTTCGACGCTCTGTTCATGCCCCGCACGGCCCGCATCACCGGGGATGTGGACGCCCACGAAATCGCGGTGGAGGCGAATGGGCGCGTGGTGTTCGTGAACACCAAATTCTCCTGCCTCGCCACCTTCAGCCTGACCCACAGCTTCAAACCGCTCTGGAAGCCCAAATTCGTCAGCCGCCTCGCCGCCGAGGACCGCTGCCACTTGAATGGCCTTGGCTTGGAAGACGGGCAGGTGCGCTATGTCACCGCCGTGGCGCGGACCGATGTGGTGGATGGCTGGCGCGAGGCCAAGACCGGCGGTGGCGTCCTGATCCGCGTGGATGACGACGCAGTGGTGGCGGACGGCTTCTCCATGCCCCACTCGCCGCGCGTTTATAATGGCGCGGTCTGGGTGCTGGATTCCGGGCGGGGCTATCTGGTGCGGATCGATCCCCAGACCGGCGCGAAGCAGGACATCGCCTTCTGCCCCGGCTTCCTGCGCGGCC
>JASBUY010000490.1 GCA_030147645.1 Aquabacter sp.
GGTCGCGACCCAGATCGGGCTTCCTTATCTGCCGCTCATCGTGATGCAGCACGACAAATTGTGGGAGCAGCAGGCGAAGAAAGAGGGCGTCGATGTCAGCGTGGAATATCTGCGCCTCGGCGGCGGCGCGCCCCTGAACGATGCGCTACTCTCGGGTTCGGTCCAGGTGGCGGCGGCGGGCCTCGCGCCCATGCTGACCCTGTGGGACAAGACGTCCAAGAATTACGGCGTGAAGGCCCTCTCCGCCACCAACGCCTCGCCCATGTATCTGCTCACCAACAACCCCAACATCAAGTCCATCAAGGATTTCGGACCGAACGACCGGATCGCCGTCCCGAGCATCAAGGTCTCCATCCAGGCCATCGTCCTGTCCATGGGCGTCGAGCAGGCGTTCGGGGCGGGCAAGGCGGGCGAACTGGACAATATCCAGGTGGCCATGGCCCATCCCGAGGCCTTCGCCGCGCTCACCTCAAAGGCGGGCGGCGTCACCGGCTATATGGCCTCCTCCCCCTTCCAGGAGCGGGCCCTGAAAATGCCCGGCATCTCCAAGGTGGCCGATTCCTTCGAGATCCAGGGCGGCCCGGCCACCTTCGCCGTGGTCTATGCCAAGGCGGATTTCGTAAAGGACAATCCCAAGCTGGTGACGGCCTTCCTGGCGGCGCAGCGCCAGGCCATCGGCCTCATCAAGAGCGACCGCAGCGGCGCCATCGAAAAATATTTCGCGGTGACCGGCGACAAGACGGACCGGGCGATCATCGAGGAGCTTCTCGCCTCGCCCACCTATGACTTCGATATTTTCCCCAAAGAGAGCCTGAAGCTCGCCGATTTCATGTATCGCACCGGCGCGCTCAAGCAGAAGCCGTCCTCCTGGAAGGACTATTTCTTCGAAGCCCTGCATTCCGAAAAGGGCAGCTGAGCCTTGGCTCCGCCCGGCCGGCGCCTGCCCGGCCGGGTCTTTCCTCCCCCCATAAGGTTTGATGTCCCATGACGAGCGCGCTGCCCCGCGACGCGTCCCTGCCGGTCCTCACGGCGGACGACGTCTCGCTGCAATATCGCACCCGCGATCATCTCGTGACCGCCACCTGGCGGGTCTCTTTCAAGGTCCATGCCGGCGACCGCTTCGTGCTGCTCGGCCCGTCGGGCTGCGGCAAGTCCTCGCTGCTCAAGGCGGCGGCGGGCTTCTTGGCGCCGGTGGAAGGCCGCATCCGCCTCGGCGGACGAGAGATCAAGGCCCCCGGCCCCGACCGGATGATGGTGTTCCAAGAGTTTGACCAGTTGCTCCCCTGGAAGAGTGTCTTCGAGAATGTCGCCTATCCGCTGAAATGCACCGGTCGCTTTCCCTCGAGCGAAATTGAGGGGCGGGTGCGCGGCTATCTCGACAAGATCGGCCTCTCGCGCTTCGCGGACGCCTATCCGCACATGCTTTCCGGCGGCATGAAGCAGCGCGTCGCCATCGCCAGGGCCATGGCCATGGAGCCTGAGGTCCTGCTCATGGACGAGCCGTTTGCTGCGCTTGATGCCCTTACCCGTCGCACCATGCAGGCCGAATTGCTGCGGCTGTGGGACGACACGCGCTTCACCTTGCTGTTCGTCACCCACTCCATCGAAGAGGCGCTGATCGTGGGCACGCGCATCCTCGTCCTCTCGCCCCATCCCGGGCAGGTGCGCGCCGAGCTGGACGCCACCGGGCTCGGCTTCGAGGAGGCGGGCTCACCGCGCTTCGTCGAGCTGCAAACCCGCATCGAATCCATGCTGTTCGGCCATTCCGGCGAGGAGGCGCACTGATGAGCGCGGTCACAGAGATGTCCGCCGCCGCGCGGCGGAACGATCCTCCCCCCCGTCCCGATTATGAGCGGGTGCCGGAAACGCTGGGCACCATCGGCGAGATCCAACGTCAGCTCACCTTGGCCGAGCGGCTGGGGCAGAATGCCTTCTTCCGCCGGATGGTGCTTTTGCTTGGACTGGCGGCGCTGTGGCAGGGCTATGCGACGGTTCTCGACAACGAGCTCATGCTGCCCACCTTCACCACCACGGTCGCCGCGCTCTGGGATGCGCTGGCGCATGGGACGCTGGTGGAGCGCACGCTCTATTCGCTCCAGGTGCTGATCACCGGCTATGTGCTGGGCGTCATTCTCGCAGGGCTTCTGGTGTCGCTCTCCGCGGCCACCCGCTGCGGCAACGCGCGGCGCGTCCAGTCCTTCCAGCCAGCCGTCGCGATCTTCCGTTGTCCCGTCGAACAGGCCGAAGAAGGATTCCTGCAGTTTCTGCGTGATCGGC
>JASBUY010000491.1 GCA_030147645.1 Aquabacter sp.
GTCGCAGCGATAGGTGCGGCCCGGGCAGATGACCCGGATGGGCGGCTTATTGGCCAGCATGGTGCGCACCTGCACGGGCGACGTGTGGGTGCGCAGCACCTTGCGCTGCCCGTCCGGCCCCGCCGGCAGGAAGAAGGTGTCGTGCATCTCGCGCGCCGGATGTCCCTCGGGGAAGTTCAGCGCGGTGAAATTGTGGAAGTCGGTCTCGATGTCAGGGCCTTCCGCCACCGAGAAGCCCATGTCCGCGAAGATGGCGGTCAGTTCCTCGGTCACCTGGGCGATGGGATGGATGCGGCCGATCTCCACCGCCGCCTCGCGCACGGGGAGCGTCACGTCCACCCGCTCGCTGGCGAGGCGCGCCGTGAGGGCAGCAGCCTTCAGCGTCTCCTTGCGGGCGGCGAGCAGGCCCTGGACGCGATCGCGCAGACCGTTGATGGCCGGACCCATGACCTTGCGCTCGTCCGGGCTCATGGCGCCGAGCGACTTCAGCAGGTCTGAGACCGATCCCTTCTTGCCGAGCGCGGCGATGCGCACCTGTTCGAGCGCGGCCTCGTCATCGGCGGCGAGGATACCGGCGGCGATCTCGCGCTCCAGCGCGTCGAGGCCGGGATGGTCGGTCAAAACGAAGTCGGACATGAGAAAAGTCCCTTGGTGCTCTCCGCCGGAGGCGTCCAGGAAAGGCGCCGCGCTTATAGCTGCGCCGGCCCCATAACGAAAAGCCCCGCGCGGAAATCCGCCGGGGCTCATCGGTCTCGGAAAGGCTGAGGGAGGAAACGCTCAGGCGGCGAGAGCCGCCTGCGCCTTCTCCACGAGGGCCTTGAACGCTGCGGGCTCGTGGATGGCGATATCCGAGAGCACCTTGCGATCCACCTCGATCCCGGCCTTGCCGAGACCATCGATAAATCGCGAATAGGTCAGGCCGACATCCAGCTCGCGAACGCCCGCATTGATGCGCTGAATCCAGAGCGCGCGGAATGTGCGCTTCTTGTTCTTGCGATCGCGGTACGCATACTGCATCGACCGCTCGACGGCGGACTTGGCAGCGCGGATGGTGTTCTTGCGACGGCCGTAAAAGCCCTTTGCGGCTTTGTAGACCTTCTTATGCTTGGCGTGCGAGGTGACGCCGCGTTTCACACGGGACATGGGAAATCTCCTTCGCTAGCGCTCAGCCGTTGGGCAGGAACGACTTGCGGATGATCCGCGCATCGCTCTCGCACAGGATGGTGGTGCCGCGCAGATTGCGGATCTGGTTGTTGGTCCGCTTGATCATGCCGTGGCGCTTGCCAGCCTGAGCGGCGATGACCTTTCCCGTACCCGTCAGACGGAAGCGCTTCTTCGCTCCCGACTTGGTCTTCATCTTGGGCATTTTGGCTCTCCATGGCCGCAGACCTCCCACGCCGAAGCGGGGCGAAATGCTCAGCCTTTGTTGCTGTGAGCGAAATGAACCGGCACGGCAGCCCTTACGAGCCGGCTGGTTCGGAGGCCGCACTCGTTACAGGAGCCGGGCGCGAAAGGCAAGACCGCAGCGCGCAAGACCCACCGCGCGAGTGCGCGCCCGCGCCGCTGGCACGCCTCGCCGCGCGCGGGGCGCGTGTCAGCCATGCTGACGCCGCGTCAACGCCTTAACTTGGCCCCTTCAATCGCTTGTGATCAGCACGATGCAGCCGGAACCCGCCCCGCGCGGGGCAACTTCATCCGGCAGGAGTTTTGAGCCATGCGCAAGACCTCGTCTTTTCTGCTGGCCGGCCTTGCCTTGGCGGGGGTCGGCGCCGTGAGCGCACCTGCCACCGCCCTGCCCCTCGGCGCCATGGCGCAGCAGGCCGACGCCCTGCCTTCCCCCGTGGAGGAGGTCCAGTGGCGCGGCGGGTGGGGAGGCGGTCCCGGTTGGCGGGGCGGATGGGGTCCAGGGCCGGGATGGCGTGGCGGATGGGGACCTGGGCCGCGTCCCGGCTGGGGTCCCGGACCAGGTTGGGGTCCCGGTTGGCGCGGCGGACCCGGCTGGGGTTGGAATCGACCGGTGGTCGTCGGCCCCGGATGGGGTCCCGGCTGGGGTTGGGGTCCTGGCGGATGCGGCTGGGGAGGATGCGGCTGGGGACCCGGCGCCGGCTTCGCGACAGGCGTCATTGTCGGCTCGGCCATTGCGGCACCCCCGCCTGCGGTGGTCTATGGCGGTCCGCCGCCGGGCAGCGCGGTGGCCTACTGCATGCGCCGGTTCCGCTCCTACAATCCGGCGACGGGAACCTATCTGGGCTATGACGGCTTGCGGCATCCCTGCCCCTGAGCCGCAGCGCGCAAAGAGTTAACGTGGTGACTTGAGCAGCCCTCTCCCAGCACGG
Source organism: Aquabacter sp. (assembly GCA_030147645.1). GTDB lineage: Bacteria > Pseudomonadota > Alphaproteobacteria > Rhizobiales > Xanthobacteraceae > Aquabacter. Next base: position 2,337 of record JASBUY010000491.1, read on the forward strand.
AGCGGGCCGGGAGAAGGGTGATGGGTAAGTTGGTTTCTTTGCTAGCCGCCAGCGCAATCCTCGCGGGCGTCGCAGCGCCGGCGGCGCAGGCGCAGGCCTTGCGGCCCGTCATGCCGGCGATGGACGCGGCGACCTCCGTGGACGTGACGCCGGTGCAGTGGCGGCCCGGCTGGGGCTATGGGCCCGGCTGGGGTCCGCGTCCCGGCTGGGGCCCCGGCTATGGCCCGCCCCCGCCCGGCTATTACCGAAACTGCGGCTGGGGCGGCTGCAACAACAATGCAGGCGCCGCTGCGGCGGCGGGCCTCGTGGGCGGCCTGATCCTCGGAGCGGCGGCGGCGAGCGCCGCCCAGCAAGCCCAGCAGCCTCCGACGGTCTATTATGCCCCAGGCCCGGCGGCCGACCCCAATTGGATCGCCTATTGCTCGGCGAAGTATCGCAGCTTCGATCCGCGCACCGGCACCTATCTCGGCTATGACGGCCTGCGCCATCCCTGCCAGTGAGTGAACAGGGCTTCGGGACGAAATCCCGAAGCCCTTTTGCTTTCGGCGTGCGATCCGCACTCTGCCGACGTGCCTTGCGCCGGCGGGCGGAACCGGTCTTTCCTGTCAGGGGACCTGCGCCAATCGGACGATATCAATCGAGCGTGCCGGTCTGTCGCGAGGCAAGGGACCGGAATGCTGTCGCTCTATGTTGTCACCGCATGCGGGGCCATCCTGGCGGGCTTTGTCCAGGGCATTTCGGGCTTCGGTTTCGGCCTCGTCGCCATGTCGCTCTGGGCCTGGGTGTTGGAGCCGCGCCTGGCCGCGACGCTGATCGTCTTCGCCTCGCTTCTCGGCCAGTTGCTGACGGTGCGCACCCTGAAGCCGGGCTTCCAGGCCTCTTTGCTCGCGCCCTACATCGCTGGTGGACTGCTTGGCATACCTCTCGGGGTTCTGGCCCTGCCACATCTGGACATGACCACCTTTCGCGCCCTGCTCGGGGGCCTGCTGGCCATCTGGTGCCCCGCAATGCTGCTCGCGCCGCGCCTGCCACGGGTGACGGCCGGGGGCGCGGCGGCGGATGGGGCGGCGGGGCTGATGGGCGGCATTCTCGGCGGACTCGGGGGCTTTACCGGCGTCATTCCCGCCCTGTGGTGCACGCTGCGGGCCTATCCCAAGCAGACGCAGCGCGCGGTCATCCAGACCTTCAACCTGTCCATGCTGCTGGTCACGATGCTCGCTTATCTCGCCGCCGGCATTGTCACGGCGGACATGCTGCCTTTCTTCGCCATTGTCGCCCCGGCCATACTGGTGCCGACGCTGCTCGGCGCGCGGCTCTATGCGCGGCTGAGCGATGCGCGCTTCCGACAGCTGATCCTTGGTCTTCTGGCGGCCTCGGGCGTGGCGCTCCTCGCTTCGTCGGCGGGCGCGCTGCTCTCACCGCCCGTGCCAGCGCCCGCCGAAGCCAGCCGATAAAGGCGGCGATCAGGACACGCGCGCGCTCGTCGTGTCCATCAGCGCCGCCTGCCCTTCCGACAAAGCGTGACCATAAAGAACAAGGCACGGGCCGGACGCGCCCGCGCTCACCGCCCGCTCCACCTCGTCCGCGAGCCGGGTGAGCGGGGCGGAGACCACGACCTGCTCGGGACGCGTGGCTGAAAAAACCGCGAGCGCCGGCACCTGCGCATCGATGCCGGCCTCCACCAGCCGCGCCACCAATTCCGCGAGCGTCCGGCGGGGCATATAGACGATGGTGGTGGCGGCCGGGTCCGACAAGGCGCGGAAATCCAGGTCCTTGGGCAATTTGCCGTCGCGTGCATGGGCCGTGACGAATTGCAGGCGGCGGGCATGGTCGCGATGGGTGAGCGAGGTGACGAGGGTCGCCGCGACGCCCTGGGGCGAGGAGATGCCCGGCACCACCTCCACCGGGATGCCGGCCGCGCGGCAGGCGGTGATCTCTTCCCCCGCCCGACCGAACACCATGGGATCGCCGCCCTTCAAGCGCACCACGCGGCGGCCTTCTAGCGCCAGTTGCACCATCAAGCCATTGATGTCGGACTGCTTGCAGGAAGGACCGTAGCCGGTTTTGCCCACCAGCATCTTCTTCGCCTCGCGCCGGGCAAAATCGAGAACCTGCGGAGAGACGAGGTCGTCATAGAGCACCACTTCGGCCGACTGGAGTGCGCGCACCGCCTTCAGCGTCAGCAGTTCCGGATCGCCCGGCCCGGCCCCAACCAGAACGACGGAGCCCGTCCCGCCCTGTGGCCGCATGGTCTCGATGGACCGGAACAGGGCGGCGCGGTCGCTCTCGTCGGGCTCCCGCTCGGGCGCGGCGAGGGCACGGGCGGCAAAGCCCTCCCAGAAGGCGCGGCGTGCCTGAAAGGGCAGGTTCAGCGCCGCGACGCCGGCGCGCCAGTCCTGCGCAGCCTGCGCCCACCGCTTGAAGCCCCGCGGCAGGATCGCCTCGATCTTGGCGCGGATGGCCTGCCCGAAGACCGGCGCCGCGCCGTCCGTGGAGATGCCAAGCACCAAGGGCGAGCGGTTGACGATGGCGCCGAAGGCGAAATCGCAGAATGCCGGCTTGTCGATCACGTTCACCGGCACGCCCGCCGCGCGGGCGGCCTGCGCGAAATGGGCCGCCTCGGCCTCGTCCTCCGCATCAGCGATGGCGAGCGCGGCGCCGGCCAGATCCTCCGGCGTCCAGGCCCGGTGTTCCAGGCTGATCGGCCCGCCCGGCGCGTCGGCGGCCAGCGCCATCATGTCCGCGCAGGGCTCTTCCGCGAGGACCAGAACATGCGCCCCGGCGGCGGAGAGAAGCTCGGCCTTCCACACGGCGGGTTCGCCGCCCCCGGCCACCACCACGCGCTTGCCCGCCAGGGCGAAGAAGACCGGCAGGCGCGCCAGCGGCTCCATGCGACCGCCGGACTTTTCGCGCGGGGCGCGGGGAGGAGTGATCTTGTCGGCCGGAGGGGCCATGCTCTGTTCCGTTACCTGCTCATGACCAATGTGAGCGCGCCGCCGCCCTTCGGCAAGGCGCGCCCCGCCTCGCCTGTCAGTGCGCCTCGTCCCAGTTCGCCGCGCCCCGGGCATCCACCTTGAGCGGGACGGTGAGCGCGACGGCGGGCAGGCTCGCCTGCTCCATCACATCGCGCACCACGGGAAGGGTCGCGTCCACCTCGCCCTCGGGCACCTCGAACACCAGTTCGTCATGCACCTGGAGCAGCATCTTGGCCGAGAGCTTCGCCTTGGCGAGCGCGGGCTCCATGCGCACCATGGCGCGGCGGATGATGTCGGCGGCCGTCCCCTGGAGGCGGGCATTGATGGCGGCCCGCTCATTGAAGGCGCGCACCGAGGGGTTGGATGCCGCGATGTCGGGATAATGGCAGCGCCGCCCGAACAGGGTGGTGACATAGCCATGCTCGCGGCAATAGGCCTTGGTCTCGTCCATATAAGCGCGGATGCCGGGGAAGCGCTCGAAATAGCGGCGGATATAGAGCCCCGCCTCCTCGCGCGGAATGCCCAGCTGATTGGCGAGGCCGAATGCCGAAATGCCGTAGATGATGCCGAAATTTATCGCCTTCGCCCGGCGCCGCACCTCGCTCGGCATACCCTCCACCGGCACACCGAACATTTCAGACGCCGTCATGGCGTGGATGTCGAGCCCCTCGCGAAACGCCTGCCGCAGGCTCGGAATGTCCGCGATCTCGGCCAGCAGCCGCAATTCGATCTGCGAATAGTCGGCCGAAACAAGCAGGTTTCCCGGCTCCGCCACGAAGGCGCGGCGGATGCGCCGGCCTTCCTCGGTGCGGATGGGAATGTTCTGAAGGTTCGGCTCGGAGGAGGAGAGGCGCCCGGTTGTGGTCGCGGCCAGCGCATAGGCGGTGTGAACGCGCTTCGTGCGCGGGTTCACATAAGCGGGCAGCGCATCCGTGTAGGTGGAGCGCAGCTTCGAAAGCTGGCGCCAGTCCAAAATTTTCTGCGGGAGGGCATGGCCCGCCTCGGCCAGTTCCTCCAGCACGTTCGCCTTGGTGGACCAGGCCCCGGTCGGCGTCTTGGTGGCGCCGGGCAAGCCCATGCGGCCGAACAGAATGTCGCCGATCTGCTTGGGGCTGCCCACATTGAGCCGCTCCCCGGCCAGTTCCGCGATCTCGTCCTCGATGCGCGCCGCCCCCTGGGCGAATTCGGTGGACAGCCGCGCCAGCAACGCGCGGTCGATGGAGACGCCCTGCGCCTCCATGCGGCCCAGCACCGGGATAAGCGGCCGCTCCAATGTCTCATAGACGCTGGTCATGCCCTCTGCCGCGAGGCGCGGCTTCAGCACCTGCCAGAGGCGCAGGGTGACGTCCGCATCCTCGGCGGCATAGGCGGTCGCGCCATCAAGGGGCACCTTGTCGAAGGTGATCTGGCCCTTGCCCTTGCCGACGACCTCGGTGAAGGCGATGGGCTGGTGGCCGAGATGGCGCACCGACAAATCGTCCATGCCGTGATTGGCGCGCCCGGCATCCAGCGCATAGGACATGCACATGGTGCAGTCGAAGGGGCCGACCGTGATGCCGTAGCGGGCGAGGACCGCAGCGTCATATTTCACATTATGGCCGATCTTCAGCGTGCCCTTGTCCTCCAGCATCGCTTTCAGCACGGGCAGCGCCTCGGCGAAGGGGATCTGGCCCGGCACGCGGCCTTCGCTGAACAGGCCATCACCGGCACCCACGTGGGCGAGCGGAATATAGCAAGCCGCATTGGGCGCGAGCGCCAGCGAAACACCGACCAAGTCCGCCTGCTGCGCATCGATGCCGGTGGTCTCGGTGTCGAAGGCGACGAACCCCTGGTCCACGGCCCGGGCACACCATGCCTGAAGCTCGGCGAGATCCATCACAGTCCGATAGAGGCTGCGGTCCACCTTGGTTGAGCGCGCCGCCGCCCCACGGGCGGAAGCGAGATCGGCGGGCGTCGCAACATCGGGCCGCTCGGGGAGCGGCGCGGCCGGTGGAGCCGCCGTCTCTCCCGGTTCGGCCAAGGGGGCGAAGAACCCCGCTTCCGGGCCGGGCGCCAAAGAGGGATCGGGCTCGATCTCCGCCGCCTCGACCCCGAAGGCCTCCGCCGCGCGTCGGGTGATAGTGGTGAATTCCATGGCTTTGAGAAACGCCACGAGCCGCCGCCCGTCGGGGTTCTCCAGCACCAGATTTTCCAGCGGAACCTCGACCGCCACATCGTCCACGAGCGTCACGAGGGTCTTTGAGATCCGCGCCTTTTCCTGGTTTTCGGGGTCTTCCAGGGACTGGCGGCGCTTGGGCTGCTTGATCTGGGCGGCGTTGGCGAGCAGCCCTTCCAGTGATCCATATTCCTGGATCAAGGTGGCAGCGGTCTTGATGCCGATGCCGGGCACGCCCGGGACATTGTCCGTGGAATCGCCCGCAAGCGCCTGGACATCCGTCACTTTCTCAGGCGGCACGCCGAAATATTCCAGCACCTCGGGCACGCCGATGCGCCGCTCGGGCCGCGCGCCGCGTCCCCCCGCCTCGCCGGAGGCAGGGTCATACATGGACACCCGCTCGCCGACGATCTGCATCAGGTCCTTGTCGGCCGAGACCACCAGCACATCCGCGCCGGCGGCTGCGGCCTGGCGTGCATAGGTGGCGATGAGGTCATCCGCCTCGTAGCGCGCCATTTCCACCGGGATCAGGCCGAACGCCTTCACCGCCTCGCGCATGAGGGGAAATTGGGGAATCAGTTCCTCGGGCGGCTCGGAGCGGTTCGCCTTGTAGGCGGGATACAGCTCCTTGCGGAAGGAATCCTCGGACTTGTCGAAGATGATGGCAAGATGGGTGGGCCGGATGCCCACGGCGCCGTCGCGGATGAACTGGAACAGTTTGGTGCAGAACAGCCGCACCGCACCAGTCGGCAGGCGGTCGGAGCGGAAATTATACTTCCGGTCCTGATTGATGGACTGGAAATAGGCGCGAAAAACAAAGGAGGAACCATCCACCAGGAAGACATGGTCTCCCTTCTGGAGGGGGCGGGGGGCTGCGGACATCGCTCGTTCCAGGTTCAAGGCGCGCACGATGCCCGAGCGGCGCAGGCGCGACAACCCCGCCGGGCGGCAGGAAGGTGCCGAGGCCCGGCGCGCGGCCTTCCACTCGTCCCTCGCCGCACCTTGAAGCCGGGCTAGAGCGCGATCCGATCAGATTGAACCAATCGGATCGGTGAATCGCCATCCAACTCATTGATAGAGCATGCGTTACCCGATCAGCCGGCAATGCAGGCTGATCGGCGCATGCTCTAGCCGACCGGCCGCAGCGGCTTTTCCAGTACCGCCAGCACGCGGGGCAGTTCAGGGCCGCGCTTCAGGATCAGCCCGGTCTGCGACACGACGCTGTAGGCGCCCTGTTTGCGGGCGAGGCGCGGGTCTTTCTCGATGCGGTAGAGCGGCACGTCCATGGCGCGCCGGAAGATGGAGAAGACCGCTTTATCCTTCAGGAAGTCCAGTGCGTAGTCGCGCCATTCGCCGGCGGCGACCATGCGCCCGTAAAGATCGAGGATGCGGTCCAATTCCCGCCGATCGAAGGTGACGCGCGCGGGCTGGGTCGTGGGAGCGGTCCATTGCGTGCCCCGCACTATGGGTTCGATCTCTCCCATCGGGCCTCCTTCGCAAAGCGAGGCGGGAATGATCCCTCCCCTTGGAGGACATGGCAAGGGGAATACAGAGCCGGCTTTCGCAGCACCTCACGGGGTCGTCAACGGAAATCACATTATGGTCGTTTTTCGGCCCCGACCTCGCCCCCGCCGGCCGTCAATCTCCTTCTCGTAGCAGGGCCGGTTCGCGGTTGCTCCGGTCTATCCCAGCCCCCCAGCCCCCCGGGGTGACGAGCGGACCGGCCACTGCTACGCACCATCAGAAGACCCCCTTCAAGGCCGCTCCCCCCAGCGGCCTTTTTTGTTGCTTGCCGCAGCATGAAAGCAGCAAAGCGCACCGCCACCGGGCAGCGGCGGACACATCTGTTTCGAATTGTTCGGCAGTTCCTCACAACGCAGTGCGACCTGACCGCTCTGCGATCAGGTCGGGCGTCGAGCCCACTGAGGAAGAGGGCGCGCGCTCAGCGCACGCGCTGGGTCACGCGGATATTGCTCGGCGCGAACACATAGACCGGCAGCGATGCCATGGCCTCGCCGGTGAATTTGGACGTGGAGAGGCCGCCGGTCGGATCGGCCGAGAAGCTGCTGGCGACCGTCACCTTGGGCGGCGTCATGAAGCTGCCGAAGCTGCGCAATTCGGGCAGGCCGAGATAGGTCTCGCCGGTCAAGGCCGGGCCGACGAAGAGGCGGCCGAAGGGAATGTTCTGCGTTTTCTGCCGCTGAAGCGCGGGTGCCGCGATCATCGCCTGGGTCAGGGGCCGGGCGGAGTCGAGATCGGACTTGGCGGGCGCATAGGACAGCATGGCAGCTTCGCTCGCCTCGCCCGGCGTTCCGCGCGTGATGACGGCGGGCAGCGGGACCGGGCCGAGGCTCGCCGTGACCACAGGGTCAACCGGACGGCGCGTCGGCAGCGGCACATTTGTGAGCGGCGAGACCACCGCCTGGGTTGCCACGATGGCGGCGGCGATCTCGGCCGGGCGGGCGGAGGGCAGCGGCGCGGCGGTGAGGCTGGTCACGCTGGGCGCGGCGGACGCCACTTTGATGGAGGCAGACGCGGGCGCGTCGGCGGGCGGCGTGGACGGGCGATTGGCGCGGGCGACGACCGCTGGGGCCGTGACCTCCTCCGGCGCACCCTGCTCCTCTTCCTCGTCCGCCGACTTCTTGAAGCTGAACAGGCTGGCGAAGAATTTGCGGATGCTCTCGCCGGCATCGTTGGAGGCGACTTCCACGGTGCGGCGGCTGCCCTCCAGCTCGGCCAGGGCCTCTTCATAGCGCGCCAGCGGCTTGCCGTCGGAGGGGATATGCACAGTCTTCTGGTCGGGGAAGACCCGGACCAACTGATCGTGCGTCATGCGCGGCCAGTGGCGGATGGTGCCGGTGTCCAGATGGACGAAATTGTTGCCGGGATAGAAGCCGACGCCGCCGCGCTGCATCTGCAGGCCCACCACGCGGATGGAGGCGAGGTTCACGCCCGGCATGTAGAAGTCCATCGCCTTGCCGCGCATATGCTGGCTCTGCTCGGCCACCGCCTTGGAGCGGCTGCGCAGCATGGAGTTGGTGGCCGGGGAGCGATAGCCCGACAGGGCCTTGATGCCCTCCTTCGCGTCCACTTCCCGATAGACCTCCCAGACGAGGTCGAACAATTCCGGGTCCATCTCGGTCGGCTCGGAGCGCCGCCAGTCGCGCAGCAGCCAGCTCAGTTTCTTGATGACCTCTTGGTCATAGCGCCCGTCGCGCTTGAACGTGAAGGTGCCGCTCTCTCCGGTATGGACGAACTCGATCTGAAGCGTGCGCGTGTCGCCATTCGCGACCGCGTTCTGGAGCGACTGGGTTCCAGTGAAGAACACGGCAAGGGTTGCGAAGACCGCCTGGCTGCGCCGGCTCGTGGCGAGCGCGCGAAGAAAGGCGGGGACACGGGGAAGGAAGGGCAATGTCGCGAACCCGGGGCTCAGGTCTATCTTTGCCGCGCACCTAAGAAGCGCGCGACGCGAAGCTCAACAGAGTCTTGCCGGGTTCGGTTAAGGGCGTGTTGACGCCCCGCTTCCCCCTTCGCCGATGGGCGGCCCGAAACCGGACGTCCACCGCTCACGCCTGTGTGACTAAGAACCGAAAGTGGCGAAAACGTGCCGGCCGCCCGTGTTGAGAAAGCCACACGCAAGCTTTAACAGTGCCTTAACCATGACCGCTGGTCTGCAATTTGCCAAGTCTGGACGGGCTTTTGCCGCCGGCTGTCCACAATCTGTGGCGTAGCGGCACGACACGGGCGTCGCGATGTCACAGAGACGCCGCCTCCCTCGGGCACCTAACCCGCCGGAAAAGCGGAAGAAGGCCGATCATGTCCAGCGAGCAAGGCGTCCTAAAACTCTCCATCCTGGTGACGATCGGGGTGGCGCTGTTCGGCATCGGCTTCGGCATCCTGTCCTCCTCCTTCTCCATCACCTTCGACGGCATCTACGCGCTGGCCGATGCCTCCATGAGCCTGCTCGCGCTCACGGTGGCGCGGCTCATCGACGGCTATGCGCGCAGCCGCGAGGCTGGCGGGCGGCTACAGGCGCGCTTCTCGACCGGCTTCTGGCATCTGGAGCCCATCGTTCTCGGCCTCAACGGCACGTTGCTGATGGCGGTGTCCGTCTACGGACTCATCAATGCGGCCCTGTCCATCATGCGCGGCGGGCACGAATTGAAGTTCGATTTTGCGATCATCTATGCGGTGGTGACGCTCTGCGCGTGCATCGCCATGGCCCTCTATGCCAGCCGCGCCAACCGGAGGCTGAAATCCGACTTCGTCGCCCTGGACGCCAAGGCCTGGATCATGTCGGGAGGCATTACGGCGGCGCTCTTGATCGCCTTCTCGCTGGGCGCGGCGGTGGACGGCACGCGCTATGCATGGATCCGCCCCTATCTGGACCCCGCCGTTCTGGGGCTGGTGTCGCTGGTCATCATCCCTCTGCCGGTGCGCACGGTGCGCCAGGCGCTCGCGGACATCCTGCTGATTGCTCCGCGCGATCTCACCGAGCATGTCCGGGCCGTCGCCGCCAAGGTGATGGCGCGACACGGCTTTCTGTCGTTCCGGACCTATATCGCCAAGGTCGGGCGCGGAAAGCAGATCGAATTGTATTTTATCGTGCCGCCCGGCCTGCCGCCGCAGACGGTGGAATATTGGGACCGGCTGCGGGACGAGATCGGCGCAGAGATCGGCGACGAAGGTCCCGATCGCTGGCTCACCATCGCCTTCACCGCCGATCCCGAATGGGCGGAGTGAGCGCGCCGATCAGCGCGTCGCCGTGCCCGGCTTGCTGGACGCCACATGCTGCGGGCCGTCGAGGCCCAACATCTCTTCCACCTTGGCGTCGATGCCGTAAATGTCCGGCTTGCTCACGAGGCGGCCGGAACCATCCACATAGGACGTGAAATAGACGAGATGGACGGGGATGCGGCGCTTCAGGGTGATGTAGCGCTCCTTGCCGCCGAACATCGCGCCGATCTTCTGCTCGGTCCAGCCGTCACCGGGCATGCCCAGGGAGAAGATGACTTCGCCGAAGGAGAGCGGGTCCTGCACGCGCACGCAGCCATGGCTGTAGGCCCGCCGCTCATTGGCGAACAGGCTGCGCGAGGGGGTGTCGTGCAGATAGACCGAATGCTGGTTCGGGAACATGAACTTGATGCGCCCGAGTGCATTGCGCTCGCCGGGCGGCTGGCGGAACGAATAGCCGCCAAGGCCATTCGCCCAATTCACCGAGCCCGGGTCCACCGCATTGCCGTTACGCTCGATGGTGATGCCCTGCCGGGCAAGATAATAGGGGTCGCGCTGGAGGTTCGGCAGCATCTCCTTGCGGGCGATGCTGGGCGGCACGTTCCAGGAGGGGTTGACCACCACATATTCCATGTCGTGGGTCAGCAAGGGCGTGGGGCTTTCCGGCTTGCCCACTACGACCCGTGTGTCATGGATGACGCGCCCGCCCTCCACCACCCGCACCATATATTCGGGGATGTTGACCATCACATAGGCTTGGCCGAGATCGCGCGGCAGCCAGCGCCAGCGTTCCATATTGGCGACGATCTGGGCGCTGCGGTCGCGCGGTGAGGCGTTTTCGTTCAGCGCCCCCAGCGTCCCGGTGCCGACCACGCCGTCCGCCTCCAGGCCGCTCGCCAATTGGAAGAAGCGCACCGCCTCCACCACGTCGGGATCATAGACGCGGTCATTGGCGGCGCGGCTCGCCGGCAGGCCGAGACGTTCGCGCAGCAGCGGCACGCGCACATCGACATCGCCGGGGCGGATGCGCATGCCGTCGGGAATGAACGGCATGCGCTTGGTCGATGCAGGCGCGGTGCCGCGCGCTTCCGCGAGCTTGGCCTTCAGCGCCACGTAACCGGGATGGGTCGGATTGTAGGCGGCGAGCGCGGCACCGGCGTCGGGCGCGGTCGCAAGCGTGTTCAGGACCGCCAACGGATCGGGGAAGCTGCGGGTCGGCGTGATGCCGGGAGAGATGCGGGAGGGATCGAAGCGGCCGGCCTGGGCATGGCGCGCATAGAGCAGCGCGCTCGCCGCGAGCCGCAATTCCGCCTGGGCCAATTGGTCTGGATCGGTCCCGGTGAGCTTCGGAATCTTGTAGGCGGAGGGGTCCAGCCCATCTTCGCCCGCTGCGGAGAACCGAGCGACCAGGGCCTTGCCGCGTGTCGTCAGACCCTTCTGGTCCACGAAAAGGGGCGCATCGGCCCGCGCGCCGTAAAAGGCGGCGATGGCCTCCTGGTCCTTGCCGCTTGCCGGCGTCGCGAGCGCGCGGGCGATGGCCTGCTCCACCGGGGCGAGCGGGCTTTGGGGCAGGACCGGCTCGGCAGCGCGCACAGGCGGCACCACGTTCGGCGTCGTGGCGGGAGGGGTCTCAAGGCCGCTCGGCGCGGCAGGCGCAGGCGGAAGCTCCACCACCACGGGCAGGCTTGCGGGCGCCGCGGCGGCCTTCGGCGCATCGAGCCCGGTCACCGGGGCGGGGGCGGCGGGAAGTTCGGCGGTGACCGGCGGGGCCTCGGCCGGCGCCGGCTCGGCCTTTGCTGCATTTGCCGGC